>NZ_JBEXZD010000004.1:0-164766 GCF_040628575.1 Streptomyces sp. NPDC006393 | reverse complement strand
CCCCACTGCTGCCTCCCGTAGGAGTCTGGGCCGTGTCTCAGTCCCAGTGTGGCCGGTCGCCCTCTCAGGCCGGCTACCCGTCGTCGCCTTGGTGAGCCGTTACCTCACCAACAAGCTGATAGGCCGCGGGCTCATCCTGCACCGCCGGAGCTTTCCACCACCCGACCATGCGGTCAGTGGTTGTATCCGGTATTAGACCCCGTTTCCAGGGCTTGTCCCAGAGTGCAGGGCAGATTGCCCACGTGTTACTCACCCGTTCGCCACTAATCCCCACCGAAGTGGTTCATCGTTCGACTTGCATGTGTTAAGCACGCCGCCAGCGTTCGTCCTGAGCCAGGATCAAACTCTCCGTGAATGCTTTCCCCGTGATCGGGGCGAACACCACGAGAGCGGAACCAAGGAGAGGAATAATCCCCTCGGTTCACAGCGTCCTCGCTGTGTTATTTCAAAGGAACCTCGACCATCAGAACTTGTCCGATGGACGGGGTATCAACATATCTGGCGTTGACTTTTGGCACGCTGTTGAGTTCTCAAGGAACGGACGCTTCCTTTGTACTCACCCTCTCGGGCTTTCCTCCGGGCGCTTCCCTTCGGTGTTTCCGACTCTATCAGATCTTTTCGATCCGATTCCCGGTCGGCGGGAGTTTCTGTCTCCGGCTTTCCGGCTTTCGCCCGTCCGCCTTTCGACATTCACTACGTTAGCCGATTCCCGCGCCGATTCATAATCGGGTTCAGCCGGTTCGAATTCGGGCATGCGAACACACCAGAAACGACCCCGCTGAGGGGTGCTCGGTAGGTAGTGGGTTGGCCGCTCCGGCTGCAGGCGAATGCCGTACCCGGTTCAGCGGCTCGGGCTACGTTACGCACCTTCCGGGTGCGAGTCAACTTCTGCGGCGCCTCGGCGCGTGGGCCCGATAGGGGCTCACGGTCGGGTCGTCGGCGATCCAGAAGCGCCAGGGGTGGACGTCACCGTTTCCGCCCTCGCCCGCGACGCCCGTGCGCGGACCGTTGCGTACCTGGTCGGAGGGGACCGGGGCGCCGGTCAGGATCCGTATCGGGGTGTCGCCGGCGGCGCAGGCGTCGGTGCCGTCGAGGGACCGGTCGACGTCCAGGGCGGTGGCCAGACGGGCCGGACCTTTGGCCAGTTCCTTGTCGTTGCGGGCCGAGATTCGGCGGGTGCGGGCCAGCTCGGCGCCCTCGACGATCTCGCCGGCGCGCAGCAGCACCCCGCTCGCCCGGCCCTCAGGTCCGCAGACCAGGTTCATGCAGTGCCACATGCCGTAGGTGAAGTAGACGTACACATGGCCGGGGGGACCGAACATCACCTCGTTGCGGGGGGTGCGGCCGCGGTAGGCGTGGGAGCCGGGGTCGTTCGGGCCGTCGTAGGCCTCGACCTCCGTCAGGCGCAGGGCGATCGGGCCGTCCGGGGTCGTACGCACCAGGAGGCGTCCCAGGAGGTCGGGGGCGACTTCCACTACGGGGCGGTCGAAGAACTCTCTGGGCAGGGGCGTACGGTCCGAGGGCGCGATCATGGCCTACGAGGGTAGTCCAGCCGGGTGGTGTCCCAGGGGTCGTCGATCTGTGAGGTCTGTTGCAAGGCCGTGGGCGGGGAACCGGTGACGGCCGGATCGCGTATGTAGGGATCAGGGATCCACACGTAAAGGGAGAGTCAATGGCGTTCAAGAAGCTGCTCGCGAGCCTCGGTGCCGGTGGAGCGTCGGTGGAGACGGTCCTGCACGAGGTCAACGTCGTGCCGGGCGGGGTCGTCCAGGGTGAGGTGCGGATCCAGGGCGGGTCCGTGAACCAGGAGATCGAGGGGCTGTCGGTCGGGCTCCAGGCGAAGGTCGAGGTCGAGAGCGGCGACCAGGAGTACAAGCAGGACATCGAGTTCACCAAGGTCCGGCTCGGTGGTGCCTTCGAGCTCCAGGCGGGCGCGGTGCACGCGGTGCCGTTCGGCCTGGAGGTCCCCTGGGAGACGCCGGTCACGATGATCGACGGGCAGTCGCTGCGGGGCATGCACATCGGGGTGACCACGGAGCTGTCGATCGCGCGTGCCGTGGACTCCGGTGACCTGGACCCGATCAACGTGCACCCACTGCCGGCGCAGAAGGCGATCCTGGACGCGTTCATCCAGCTGGGCTTCCGCTTCAAGGACGCGGACATGGAGCGCGGGCACATCCGCGGGACGCGGCAGCGGCTGCCGTTCTACCAGGAGATCGAGTTCTACCCGCCGTCGCAGTACCGGGGGCTGAACCAGGTCGAGCTGAGCTTCGTCGCGGACGAGCACGCGATGGACGTGGTGCTGGAGATGGACAAGAAGCCGGGCCTGTTCAGCGAGGGCAGCGACACCTACCGGTCGTTCCAGGTGGGCCAGCACGACTACCAGGGGACCGACTGGGCGGCGTATCTGCACCAGTGGATCGCCGAGGTCGGCAGCAAGCGCAGCTGGTTCTAGGCTCGGGACCGGTGATTCCGTCGATCAGGGATCACGCGTAACGGATCAGCCCGTAATCGATCAGGAGGTGCCGAGGTGACCGAGCTCAAGAGGCGGCCGCTCCCCCACGACTTCCATCCGCCCGTGCCGTCCTTCACGGTCACGAGCGACGACGTCCAGGAGGGCGCGACGCTCAAGGACGCTCAGGTCCACGCGGCCGGGAACACCTCGCCGCAGCTGCGCTGGGAGGGGTTCCCGGCGGAGACCAAGAGCTTCGCCGTGACCTGCTACGACCCGGACGCGCCGACGGGCAGCGGGTTCTGGCACTGGGTGCTGTTCGACATCCCGGCCTCGGTGACGGAGCTGCCGGCGGGTGCGGGCGGCGGCAAGTTCGAGGGGCTGCCCGCGGGCGCCGTGCACGCGCGCAACGACTACGGGACGAAGGACTTCGGGGGTGCCGCGCCGCCGCCCGGGGACGGGCCGCACCGGTACGTCTTCACGGTGTACGCCGTCGACCAGGAGAAGCTCGGTCCGGACGCCGACGCCTCCCCCGCGGTGGTGGGCTTCAACCTGCGGTTCCACACCCTGGCGCGCGCCCAGCTGATCGGTGAGTACGAGAACCCCGCCGAGGGCTGACGTACCGCCCCGACGTGTCCGCCGCGCAAAACGGCGTTCACCGAACGTTTGCCCGCCTCCGGTCTTGGAAGTGATCGGAGGCGGGCATTTTTATTGCGTTGTCCATCGCGGCGCGCCCGTCCAGAGTTGATCCGAGCCCGCCGGGGGGTGGGCAGGTGCGCACGGGAGGTGGGCCGGATGCGAGACACGCTGGTGCTGAACGCGAGCTTCGAGCCGCTGTCGACGGTGACGCTGAACCGAGCCGTCGTTCTGGTGCTCCAGGACAAGGCCGTCGTCGAGCAGGCCCATCCCGAACTGCGTATGCGGGGAGCCGCGGTGGACATACCCGCGCCCCGGGTGATCCGGTTGTGCAGATACGTGCGGGTGCCGTTCCGAAGACAAGCGCCGTGGTCGAGGCGGGGTGTGCTGGTGCGCGACCGGCACCGGTGCGCGTACTGCGGGCGGCGGGCGACGACCGTGGACCACGTGGTGCCGCGGTCGCAGGGCGGGCAGGACACCTGGCTGAACACGGTGGCCTCGTGCGCGGAGGACAACCACCGCAAGGCGGACCGGACTCCGGAGCAGGCGGGGATGCCGTTGCTGCGGGAGCCGTTCGAGCCGACACCGGCGGACGCGATGCTCCTGGCGCTCGGGGCTGACGATCTCGCGGCGCTGCCGGAGTGGCTCGCGCAGTCGGCGGCGTAGTCGGTACGGCAGCGGGGCCCGTCTTCCGTGTGAAGGCGGGCCCCGCTGCCGTGATGGCTCGGCCGCTCAGTCGATCTGCGGCTTCTCCCGGCGTTCCGCGCCCGTACCGCCGCCGTTGGAGGTGCCTCCGGAGCCCGAACCGCCGCCCATGGCACCCAGGTTGCCCATGGCGCCGGACAGGCCCTTGAGGGCGTCTCCGATCTCACTGGGGACGATCCAGAGCTTGTTGGCGTCGCCCTCGGCGATCTTCGGGAGCATCTGGAGGTACTGGTAGGACAGGAGCTTCTGGTCCGGGTCGCCGGCGTGGATGGCTTCGAACACCGTGCGGACGGCCTGTGCCTCACCCTCGGCGCGCAGGGCCGCCGCCTTGGCCTCGCCCTCGGCGCGCAGGATCTGGGACTGCTTCTCGCCCTCGGCGCGCAGGATCTCGGACTGCCGGACACCTTCTGCCTGGAGGATGGCGGCGCGCTTGTCACGGTCGGCGCGCATCTGCTTCTCCATCGAGTCCTGGATGGAGGTGGGAGGCTCGATCGCCTTGAGTTCGACGCGGTTGACGCGGATGCCCCACTTGCCGGTGGCCTCGTCGAGGACGCCGCGCAGGGCCGCGTTGATCTCCTCGCGGGAGGTGAGGGTGCGTTCCAGGTCCATGCCGCCGATGATGTTGCGCAGGGTGGTGACGGTGAGCTGCTCGATGGCCTGGATGTAGCTGGCGACCTCGTAGGTGGCGGCCCGGGCGTCGGTCACCTGGTAGTAGATGACGGTGTCGATGTTGACGACCAGGTTGTCCTGGGTGATCACCGGCTGCGGCGGGAACGGGACGACCTGTTCGCGCAGGTCGATGCGGTTGCGGATGGTGTCGATGAACGGGACGACGATGTTGAGGCCCGCGTTGAGCGTCCGCGTGTAACGGCCGAAGCGCTCCACGATGGCGGCGCTGGCCTGCGGGATGACTTGGATCGTCTTGATCAGGGCGATGAAGACCAACACCACCAGAACGATCAGGACGATGATGACCGGTGCCATCGTTGCTTCCCGTACCCTTCTCCGCCTCGGCGCTCTCGGAAGATCCTGTGGGCTGTTGAAGATCTTGCTGGTCGAGTCTGACAGACCGTCGCATGCCGTGGGGGGCGTTCGGTCCAGGTCGGTCGGTGCCGGTGCGACCGGTCCGGTGTCCCGGTCCCGGCCCTTCGCTCCAGCTCCTCCGGTGCGGGTCAGATGACGATGGCGGTGGCCCCCTCGATGTCGACGACGTCGACCTCCGCGCCCACGTCGTAGGTGCGGCCGGTGTCGAGCGCGCGCGCCGACCAGATCTCTCCGGCGAGTTTGATCCGGCCGCCGGAGCCGTCGACGCGTTCGAGCACGACGGCCTGCTTGCCCTTCAGCGCGTCGATGCCCGTGGCGAGTTGGGGGCGCTGTCTGCTGTGCCGGGCCGCGACGGGCCGGACGACGGCGATGAGGGCGACCGAGACGACGAGGAAGGCGATCACCTGGACGACGACGTCGAAGCCGAACCCGGAGACGACCGCGGCGGCGACGGCGCCGACCGCGAGCATGCCGAACTCCGGCATCGCGGTCACCACGAGCGGGATTCCGAGCGCCGCGGCGCCGACGAGCCACCACACCCATGCGTCGATGTCGTTCACATGGTCATGGTAGGGCCGCGGGTCCTACGGCGGACAGGGCGCGAAGGGGGCGGCCCGGGGCGGCGAATGGCTCAGGACAGCGGGAGGCCCTGGGCGGTCCAGCGGTCGCCGACCTGCTCCACGACGAGCGGGAGGCCGAAGCAGCGGGAGAGGTTGCGGGAGGTGAGTTCGAGCTCCAGGGGACCGGCGGCGAGGACCTTGCCCTGGCGGATCATCAGGACGTGGGTGAAGCCGGGGGCGATCTCCTCGACATGGTGGGTGACCATGATCATCGAGGGTGCGATGGGGTCGCGGGCGAGCCGGCCGAGGCGGCGGACCAGGTCCTCGCGGCCGCCGAGGTCGAGGCCGGCGGCGGGCTCGTCCAGGAGCAGCAGCTCGGGGTCGGTCATCAGGGCGCGGGCGATCAGGGTGCGCTTGCGCTCGCCCTCGGAGAGGGTGCCGAAGCGGCGGTCGAGGTAGTCGGTCATGCCGAGGCGGTCGAGGAAGGCGCGGGCGCGCTGCTCGTCGATGTCCTCGTAGTCCTCGTGCCAGCCGGCGGTCATGCCGTAGGCGGCGGTGAGCACGGTCTGCAGGACGGTCTGGCGCTTGGGGAGCTTCTCGGCCAGGGCGATGCCGGCCACTCCGATGCGGGGGCGCAGCTCGAAGACGTCGGTGCCGGGCCTGCCGAGGGTCTCGCCGAGGATGGTGGCGGTGCCCTTGCTGGGGTAGAGGTAGCTGGAGGCGACGTTGAGGAGGGTGGTCTTGCCGGCGCCGTTGGGGCCGAGGATGACCCAGCGCTCGCCCTCCTTGACCGACCAGGAGACCTGGTCCACCAGAGCCCGGCCCTCGCGGACCACGGATACGTTCTGAAGCTCCAGAACATCGCTCATGAGCGCGTTGTCTCCCCTTGCAGTGTGCCGCCGGTCTCGGCTGTCGCGTACGCCTGTGGCTCGGTCCGCCGCGCCGGTGGGCGCAGCCCCCAACGAATCTACGCCACGAGATGGGCGGGCCGTTCCATCGGTCCGGTCCTTAGGGTGGAGGCATGCTTTCGGAACCGCGCTCTGGACGCCTTGCCGCTTGGGGAAATGCCCTTCTTGCCGGACTTGTCTCTCCGGACGACGCCGTGCTCGCCATCGTGGGTGAGGACGCCGTCCACCGGGTGGAGGGGCTGCCCGGCGAGTCCGGGCCCGTGGGGCTGACGCTGGCGCTGGGCCGCCTGCGGACGCTCGGGGTGGGCGCGCTGCGGGTGGCGCTGCCCGCGCCGGGGCATCCGCTGGGGCTGAGCGGGCCGCCGGAGTTCAACGCGCGGGCGATGGACGCCGAGGAGGCGGTGGTCTGCCATGGGGCCGCGTTCGGGCTGGTGCCCGAGGTCTGCGAGGCGGGGCCCGAGGGGGATGTGCACGTCGAGGTGGTGTGGCATGTGCTGCCGGTGCGGGAGGCGCCGCCGGCCGACGTGCCGTCGCTGGGCGAGGCGGAGCGGGAGCTGGCGGAGGCGCTGCGGGAGGCGACCGAGGTGCTGTCGCGGCTGGACGTCGCCGCGTCGGGGCCGGTTGCCGAGGCGGCGATCGACGCGTACCGGGCGCGGGCGGAGCGGGGGCAGGAGGTCTTGGCGCCGGGGTATCCGCCGCGGGCGGTGCGGGTGCTGGAGCTGGCCCGGCGGGTGGGGCTGCTGATCTCGCTGGCGTACGACAACGGGCACGGGGGTGCGGTGAGCGCGTCCGAGATGGCGGCGCGGGGTGCTGCCCTGCGGCCGGTGGAGCGGACGGCTCGGCGGGCGCAGGTGGCCGCGTACAACTCCGTTGTGGAGGAGCGGGAGAAGAGGGTGCGGTGAGCGTGGGGCGATGCGTACCGTGCGTCGGTGTGCGCGCCCTGGGGGCTGTGCCCCCAGACCCCCCTTGTCGGCCTTGACGGCCTCGTCCTCGATCGCCGGACGGGCTGGTTCTTGCCGGCCGGCGGTGCAGGCCCCCGCGGCTCAACGGCTTCCCGACCCTCGAAAGCCGATCGGCCTCCCGGGTGTCCGGGAGGCCGTGGGCAGTGGGGGCGGGCCTTGGTCAGTGGTTCAGGCCGAGGTTGCCGAAGGCCGGGTTGAGGACGCCGATGACGTTGACGCTGTTGCCGACGGCGTTGACCGGGATGTGGATCGGGGCCTGGATGACGTTGCCCGAGACGACGCCCGGGGAGCCCTTGGCGACGCCGGCGGCCGAGGCGCCGTCGTGGGCGGAGGCCATTCCGGCACCGGCGGCCACGATCCCGCCGGCCACCATCGTCACAGCCGCTGCCTTCTTCAGGTTCTTCACTTCTCAGCCCTTCTGGTGTTCGCCACGGCAGTCGCCGCAGCACGCACTGGAGAACGGCCGGAGCGGGCGGAGGTTGCGCCGTCCGGGGGACATTCCCACGACGGTATGAATCTCAGTCCGGAGCGGAACCCTCCGAATTGCCACGGGAGGCAACCGGGGGCGGCGGATCAGCCGGTCACGCCATGGCGTACGGCCCACAGCGCGGCCTGGGTGCGGTCGGCCAGGTCGAGCTTCATCAGGATGTTCGACACGTGGGTCTTCACCGTCTTCTCGGACAGGACCAGGGCGCGTGCTATCTCGCGGTTGGAACGGCCGTCCGCTATCAGGCCGAGGACCTCCCGCTCCCGCTCGGTGAGCGAACTCCCCCTGCCCTGCCCCGCGTTGTTCTCCTCCTCGGACAACAGGGCGCCCGCGACCTCCGGCTGGAGGAGGATGTGTCCCGCGTGCACGGAGCGGATGGCACCGGCGAGCGCGTCGGGATCCACGTCCTTGTAGACGTATCCGGCGGCGCCCGCGCGCAGCGCCGGGACGACGGTGCGCTGCTCGGTGAAGCTGGTGACGATCAGCACGCGCGCCTGGTTGCCGAGTTCCCGGAGCCGGCGCAGTGCCTCGACGCCGTCCAGGACGGGCATCTTGACGTCCATGAGGACGACGTCGGGCCGCAGCTCCTCGGCGCGGGCTACGCCCTCCGCGCCGTCCGCGGCCTCTCCGACGACCTCGATGTCCTCCTGTACCTCGAGGAAGGTGCGCAGGCCCCGGCGGACCACCTGGTGGTCGTCGACGACCAGCACCTTGATTGCGTCAGCCACCGGGGGCCTCCATCTCGATCGTGGTGCCCTTGCCGGGCGCCGAATCCACCGTCAGCGTGGCACCGGCCCCGTTCGACCGGTCCCGCATGGAGACCAGGCCCAGGTGGCGGCCCGCGCGCCGGACCGTGCGGGGGTCGAAGCCCTTGCCGTCGTCGGTGACCCGCAGGACGGCCCCGCGTCCCCGGCGCTCCAGGGTGACGTCGACGTGCTCGGCGCCTGAGTGCCGCAGCGCGTTGTGCAGGGCCTCCTGGGCGACGCGGAGCATGGCCTCCTCCTGGGCGGCCGGCAGGGCGCGGAAGCAGCGGGCGGTGAAGGTGACGTGCGCGCTGTGGGCGCGGTCGAGGACCTGGACCTGGGTGCGCAGGGTGGCGACCAGGCCGTCCTCGTCGAGGGCCGCGGGGCGCAGCTCCACGACGGCGGCGCGCAGTTCGTCGGCGGCCTCGGCGGCGAGCACGGCGACCTGCTGGAGTTCGCCCTTGGCGCGCGCCGGGTCCCGGTCGACGAGGGCGGCGGCGGCCTGTGCGGTCAGGCGCAGGGAGAACAGCTTCTGGCTGACGGCGTCGTGCAGCTCGTGGGCGAGGCGGGAGCGCTCCTCGGCAATGGTCAGCTCGCGGCTGCGCTCGTAGAGACGGGCGTTGGTGAGGGCGATCGCGGCGTGCTGGGCGAGGATCGAGAGCAGCTCCTCGTCCTCCTCGGTGAAGCCGCAGCCGCCCTCCGGTTTGGGGCAGCGCTTGTTGGCGAGGAACAGGGCCCCGATGACCTCGTCGCCGTCGCGGATGGGCAGGCCCAGGAAGTCGGACAGCTCGGGGTGGGCGGCCGGCCAGCCCTCGAAGCGCGGGTCCTTGCGCACGTCGGCCAGGCGCTCCGCCCTGGCCTCGTGGAGCATGGCCGCGAGGATGCCGTGCTGGCGCGGGAGCGGGCCGATGGCGCGCCACTGCTCGTCGCTGACCCCGTCCACCACGAACTGGGCGAAGCCGCCGTGGTCGTCCGGGACGCCGAGGGCCGCGTACTGCGCGCCGAGCAGCTCGCGCGCCGAGGCGACGATCGTCTTCAGGACGTCGCGCACCTCCAGGTGCCTGCTCATGGCCAGCAGCGCGGAGCTGACCGCGGCGAGGCCGGACCGGGGACCTTGACTCATGCCCTCACGGTACCGGCGGGGTACGACAGTGCGGATCGGACCTGTGGCGGCGCGGTCTGCGCCGGTGGGCCTAGGGCCGGTGGACTAGGTCGGTCGCCCGGTGGGCCCAGGTCCCTGGTCCGGGGCGCGCGGTGTAGGGCGAAGGGCCCCGGCTGATTGGGGCCCGCGTCCGAGGCGGGGCGGGCGGCCGGGTTCCTACGTTGAGGTCACCGCCGATCAAGAGGCGGGTGAGACGAGGGGACGGGTCATGCCGGTAGCGATCATCACGGGAGCCTCGAAGGGGCTGGGGCGGGCGCTGGCCGAGGCGCTGGCCGCGCGCGGCTGGGATCTGGTGCTCGACGCCAGAACGGCGGCGGTCCTGAAGGAGACGGCGGATCGGCTCACGACGTACGGCACGCGTGTGACGGCGCTGTCCGGTGACGTCACGGACTTGGGTCACCGGGCGGAGCTGGTGGCTGCCGCGCGGCGGCTGGGCGGCCTGGATCTGCTGGTGAACAACGCGAGCGCGCTGGGCGCGGAGCCGCTGGTACGGCTGGAGGCGCTCCCCGCGGAGGGGCTGCGGCGGGCGCTGGAGGTGAACGTGGTGGCCGCGCTGGGCCTGGTCCAGGAGGCGCTGCCGCTGCTGCGGGCGTCCGGGGCGGGCGCGGTGGTCGCGGTGAGCTCGGACGCGGCGGCCGAGGCCTATGAGACATGGGGCGGCTACGGGGCGTCGAAGGCGGCTCTCGACCACCTCACGGCGGTGCTCGGCGAGGAGGAGCCGGGGCTGCGGGTGTGGGCGGTGGACCCGGGGGACATGGCCACCGACCTGTATGCGGCGGCCGTACCGGACGACGACGGTCCGCGCCCGGCGCCGGAGAGCGTGGTGCCCGCCTTCCTGCGGCTGCTGGACGAGCGCCCGGCCAGCGGTCGCTATGCGGCGCCCTCTCTTCTGGAGGCGCGGTGACCCTCGCCGTACGGATACCGGAGGAGCTGTCGGCGCGGCTGCCTGCGGAGCAGCGCGGTCCCGGACTGGACCGGGACGACGTACGGCTGCTGGTGTCGCGGGGGACGGAGGTGTCGCACCACTCCTTCCGGGAGCTGCCGGGGCTGCTGCGGGCCGGTGACCTGCTCGTGGTGAACACCTCGCCCACGCTGGCCGCGGCGGTGGACGGGCGGGTCGGGCACGCGCGCGTGGTGGTGCACTTCTCCACCCGCGGGGACGACGGGCGGTGGGCGGTCGAGCTGCGGGATCCCGACGGGAGGGGCACCACGCGCGCGCGTGCGGGTTCTTCTGTGGGTACGGAGGTGGTGCTGTCGGCGGGCGTGCGGCTGGTGCTGGAGGAGCCGCTGAGCGCGCACGCGGACCGGCTGTGGTGGGCGCGGGCGTCGGGGGCGGAGGTCCTCGGGATGCTGCGGGCGCACGGTCGGCCGATTCGTTACTCCTACACGGAGCGGGACCAGCCGCTGTCCGTGTACCAGACGGTGTTCGCCGTGCCGTCCGCCGACGGGGCGGGCAGCGCGGAGATGCCGAGCGCGGCGCGGCCCTTCACCGCGCGGCTGGTGGCGGAGCTGGTGAGCCGTGGGGTGCAGTTCGCTCCGGTCACGCTGCACACGGGGGTGGCCTCGGCGGAGGCGCACGAGCCGCCGTATCCGGAGCGGTTCTCGGTGCCGGAGGCGTCGGCGCGGCTGATCGGCGCGGCACGGGAGGGAGGGGGCCGGGTGATCGCGGTGGGGACGACGGCGGTGCGGGCCGTGGAGAGCGCGGCCGGGCCGGACGGGGTGGTCCGGGCGGCGGGGGGATGGACGGATCTGGTGGTGACGCCCGAGCGCGGGGTGCGGGTGGTGGACGGGCTGCTGACCGGGCTGCACGAGCCGGAGGCCTCGCATCTGCTGATGCTGGAGGCGGTCGCCGGGCGGGCGGCGATCGACCGGAGCTACGAGGAGGCCCTGCGGGGGCGCTACCTGTGGCACGAGTTCGGCGACGTACATCTCCTCCTCCCGGCCGACTCCCGGCCGAGAACGCTCACCCAGAGAGTTGCGACGGCAACTCCTGGTAAGTAATCCGCCTCCGCGATGTGAGGCCGCGCATAGGACCCACATCACGTACGAGCGGGCATAGGAGACAGAACAACCCCCGACGAACGGGACAGACGCCCCTGTCTGTCCCGTTTTGTCTGTTCCCGATCCACTACCCGGCTTCGTACGTCACACCTTTGCCCTGCGATTTTGCGATCGCTAAGAATGGCTCTCGTCGCTCAGCGCCGCGGGTTCCGCTCGCGGCGTTTGCGCGGGAAGGACCCCCTCCCGCAGTCCGGAGAGCGACCTCCGCGCTACTCGAAGAGGTCCATTCGCCATGTCCGCAAACTTCCGCTCTCTCCGCCATAGTCGCGCTCTGACGAAGGCCAACGAGTTTCTCCATCAGGGTCGTACGCTGACCCGGACCAAGGCCGACGAGCTCGTCCGCCGCGGTCGTACGCTGACGAAGGTCCAGAAGGCCGCCGTCGCCGGTGCCGCCACCCTCACCGCCGCCGCCATCGCCGTGCCCGTCGCCGTCTCCGCCGGCGAGGGTGTCACGACCGTCTCGGCCGACACCGTCGCCGCTCCGGTCCAGGTGGGCTCGCAGCCCGTCAAGGACGTCAAGGCGGCTGTCACCGACCAGCTCGCCGGCGACAGCGTGAAGATCCAGGCCATCGAGGCCAAGAAGCAGGCCGCCGCCAAGCAGCAGGCCGCGAAGCAGAAGGCCGAGGCCGCCGCCAAGCGCAAGGCCGAGGCCGCCCGCCAGGCCAAGGCCGCGAGCCGGTCCGCGCAGCGCCCGCAGATGCAGACGGTCGCCGCCGCCACCACCTACGGCAACAACCTGGACGGCTGGATCCGGCAGTCGCTGGCGATCATGGAGCGGCACGACATCCCCGGCTCCTACAGCGGCCTGCACCGCAACATCATGCGGGAGTCCTCGGGCAACCCGAAGGCCATCAACCTCTGGGACATCAACGCCCGCAACGGCATCCCCTCCAAGGGCCTGCTCCAGGTGATCGACCCGACCTTCCGCGCGTACCACGTCCCGGGCACGTCGTGGAACATCTACGACCCGGTCGCGAACATCACCGCCGCCTGCAACTACGCGGCGCACCGCTACGGTTCGATGGACAACGTCAACAGCGCGTACTGACCTCGGAGGTCGGCGCGGGCCTCTGACGACGACGCGGAAGGGCGGCACCCCGGTGTGGGGTGCCGCCCTTCGCCGTCGTGGACGGGCATGCGCCGTCGTGGACGGACTTCGCCGCCGTGGACGGTCCTACTTGCGCATGACCTCCGGCTCGTGACGGCGCAGGAAGCGCGCCACCAGGAAGCCGCAGACGACGCCCAGGACGATCAGCGCGACCATGTCGATGCCCCAGGCCGAGGCCTCGTGGTTCCACAGCGGGTCGGTGCTGGTCGGGTCGTCGGT
This sequence comes from Streptomyces sp. NPDC006393, assembly GCF_040628575.1. Taxonomy (NCBI): domain Bacteria; kingdom Bacillati; phylum Actinomycetota; class Actinomycetes; order Kitasatosporales; family Streptomycetaceae; genus Streptomyces; species Streptomyces sp. NPDC006393. Next base: position 151,719 of record NZ_JBEXZD010000004.1, on the reverse strand, counting down.
GTTCGGGGCGATGTTGTTGAAGTCGAGCGTGGCGCCGGCCGCGGCCACCGCCCAGCGCGAGGGCATCAGGTACGAGAACTCGTTGACGCCGACGGTGCCGTGCAGCGTGAACAGACAGCCGGTGAACACCACCTGGATGATCGCGAACATCACCAGCAGCGGCATCGTCTTCTCGGCGGTCTTCACCAGCGAGGAGATGACCAGGCCGAACATCATCGAGGTGAAGCCGAGCGCCATGATCGGCACGCACAGCTCCAACAGCGTCGAGCCGCCCAGCACGACCCCCTGATCGGGGATCTCGCGGCTGGAGAAACCGATCAGGCCGACCATCAGGCCCTGGAGCACGGTGACCGCGCCCAGCACGACGACCTTGGACATCAGATACGCCGAGCGGGACAGGCCGGTGGCGCGCTCCCGCTCGTAGATGACCCGTTCCTTGATCAGCTCGCGCACGGAGTTCGCGGCGCCCGCGAAGCACGCGCCGACCGCGAGGATCAGCAGCACCGTGGTGGCCGTGCCGTTCGGGATGGGCACGTGGGTCCTCGGGTTCACCGGGTTCACCAGCAGACCCTTGTTGTGGTCGATGAGCAGGCTGACCGCGCCGAGCACCGCCGGCAGGATCACCGTCAGCGCCAGGAAGCCCTTGTCCGAGGCGATCACCGCGACGTACCGGCGGATCAGGGTCAGCAGCTGCGAGCCCCAGCCCTGCGGCTTGGGCGGCTTCATGGCCTGCGGCGGAGGCATGGGTACGGACTGCGGGGCGACGGCGTCGATGTCCGCGGCGTACATCTGGTAGTGCTGCGAGCCCTTCCAGCGGCCCGCCCAGTCGTAGTCGCGGTAGTTCTCGAAGGCGGAGAAGACGTCGGCCCAGGTGTCGTAGCCGAAGAAGTTCAGCGCCTCCTCGGGCGGGCCGAAGTAGGCGACGGAGCCGCCCGGTGCCATCACGAGCAGCTTGTCGCACAGCGCCAGCTCCGCCACGGAGTGGGTGACGACGAGGACCGTACGGCCGTCGTCGGCCAGGCCGCGCAGCAGCTGCATGACGTCGCGGTCCATGCCCGGGTCGAGGCCGGAGGTCGGCTCGTCCAGGAAGATCAGGGACGGCTTGGTGAGCAGTTCCAGGGCCACCGAGACGCGCTTGCGCTGGCCACCGGAGAGGGAGGTGACCTTCTTGTCCTTGTGGATGTCGAGCTTCAGCTCGCGCAGCACCTCGTCGATGCGGGCGTCGCGCTCGGCGGCCGTGGTGTCGGCCGGGAAGCGCAGCTTGGCCGCGTACTTCAGGGCCTTCTTGACCGTCAGCTCCTTGTGCAGGATGTCGTCCTGCGGGACCAGGCCGATGCGCTGGCGCAGCTCGGCGAACTGCTTGTAGAGGTTCCGGTTGTCGTAGAGGACCTCGCCCTGGTCGGCGGGGCGGTAGCCGGTGAGCGCCTTGAGCAGGGTGGACTTGCCGGAGCCGGACGGGCCGATGACCGCGATCAGAGACTTCTCGGGGACGCCGAAGGAGACGTCCTTGAGGATCTGCTTGCCGCCGTCGACCGTGACGGTCAGATGGCGGGCGGAGAAGGAGACCTCACCGGTGTCGACGAACTCCTCGAGCCGGTCGCCGACCAGGCGGAACGTGGAGTGGCCGACGCCGACGATGTCGTTCGGCCCGAGCAGCGCCGAGCCGCCCTTGGCGATCGGCTGGCCGTTGACGTACGTGCCGTTGTGCGAGCCGAGGTCGCGGATCTCGAAGCGGCCGTCGGGCGTGGCGTGGAACTCCGCGTGGTGGCGGGAGACCTGGAGGTCGGAGACGACCAGGTCGTTCTCCAGGGCACGGCCGATGCGCATCACCCGGCCGAGGGAGAACTGGTGGAACGTGGTGGGGCTGCGGTCGCCGTAGACCGGCGGCGCCCCCGCGCCACCACCGGGGCCCTGCTGCTGCGGGATCGACGGCGCCTGCTGCGGCTGCTGCCAGCCGGCCTGCGGTGCCTGCTGCTGCGCGGCCTGCTGGGCGGCGGGCGGCTGCTGGCCCGGCTGGCCCCAGCCGGGGTTCGCGCCCTGCGCGGCGTACGGCTGCTGCTGGGGCTGGGCCTGCGGCGTGGCGACGGCGGAAGCGGCGGCCGAGAGGTTCAGCCGCGGTCCGTCGGTGGCGTTGCCGAGGTGGACGGCCGAGCCGGGGCCGATCTCCACCTGGTGGATCCGCTGCCCCTGCACGAACGTGCCGTTGGTGCTGCCGTGGTCCTCGATGACCCAACTGCGGCCGTTGAAGCTGACCGTCGCGTGCCGCCAGGAGACCCTGGCGTCGTCGAAGGCGATGTCACCCTGCGGATCGCGTCCCAGGGTGTAAGGCCTGGACGGGTCGAGCGTCCAGGTCCGTCCATTGGTTTCCAGTACGAGTTCCGGCACTCCATGCCCCACTGAGTTGTCCCCCGAGTTACCCCCGTCACAGGGAGTCTAGGGATGTCGAACATCGTGGGGAACTATTTCAGGCTCCGGCCCGTGACCGAAACCCGGGCCTTGTCATGAGTGGGTAACGCACGCTTCGGCCGACGGCGTTGACGGGGTTGAAACCCGGCCGGAGAGTGGTATTCCACGCGAGGGGGACATGTACGGCGGCCACGCCGTGCCGTGGATCGGGGGGTCTGCCATGAGTGCTGCCACGAGGGCTGCCGCGAAAGCCGGGGCCGCCGGGCCGGCCGCGCCTCTGCCGTGGCTCGATGTGCTGCTGTCCGCGATCGCCTGTGTGAGCTGGGCGTTGACGGGCATGGCGGCCACCGCCGCGCTCGGACTGCACCTGCTCGGGGCGGACTCGGCCGGTTCGCTCGGCCCGATGACCGCCGCGGTGGTGGCACTTGGGGCCGGTGGTGCGGTCACACCGTCCGGGGACGTGTCCGTGTTCGGTCTGAAGGGGGCCGCGGCACACACCGCCATCCAGATCACGCCACTGGGCGTGAGTCTGGCCGGGGCGCTGCTGCTGTCGTGGTTCTTCCTACGGTCCTTGCGCACGGCCGGAGTTGTCATCGCCCCGGCCGAACTGCTCGCCCGCGCGGGGGCGGTGGTGGCACTGTTCGTGGCGATGCTGGGCGGGCTGGCGTGGGCCGGGCACGACGTGGTCACGATCGACGGCGCCTCGCTGGGTCTGGACCGGCTGCCGGGCGGGGGGAGCGGCGGCGGGAGCGGCGGCGGAGGATCGGGCGGTCCGAGCATTCCGGGGCTCGGCGACCTGGGCGACATCGGCGGGCTCCTGCCCGACAACATCGGCAGGCTCATCGACGCCAAGGCGGCCGTCGGCTTCCGTGTCGACACGGCGCCCACGCTGCTCGGCGGGCTCGGCTGGTCGGCCGGGATCCTGCTGATCGCGCTGCTCGCCTCGCGCCGCACTCCTCTGCCGCGCGGCTGGGCCGCCGCGCACCGGGTGGTGCGGCCGGCCGTGTCCGCGCTCGTCACCGTGCTGCTGACGGCGGTGGTGGCGGGCCTGGCCGCCGCCGGATACGCGGCGGTGGGCGACCCCCACCCCCGGCGCATCGCGGGGGCCGCGCTGCTCGGCGCGCCCAACGGGGTCTGGCTCGGTGTTCCGGTCGGGCTCCTCGTCCCGTGGGACGGCAGGGCCACGGGCGTGCTCGCCGCACTGCTGCCGGACCCGCTGGACCGGTTGCTGGACGCGGACTCCGACCGGCCGGTCACGCTGGCGCGCCTGGCCGACCTGGACGGGCGGGTGTGGCTGCTGGGAGTGGCGGCGGCGCTGATGATGCTGCTGGCCGGGGTGCTGACCGCGGTGCGCACACCGGTGGCGCCCGCCGGTGGCGTCGCCGGGGCGGTACGGGGACCGGGGGCCCCCGGTTTCGTGGCGCGGTGTGCGCTGCGGCTGGCGCTCGTCACCGCTGTGGCGCTGCCGTTGCTCGCCTGGCTGACGGACGTGTCCGTGGACGCCTCGCTGTCCGTGCTCGGCGTCGACGCGTTCGGTGCGGGGATCGAACTGCACGGGCACCTGGGCACGGCCCTGCTGCTGGGCGCGGTGTGGGGCGCCGGGGCGGGGGCAGTCGGGGCCCTGCTGGCCACCGCGACCGGGGCGGCGGGACGGCGTGCGGCGCCGCTGGCACTGGGTGTCATGGAAGGGGGCGGGGGCGACGGGGGCGTAGGGGTTCACACAGGTGATGCGGGGCCAGGTGGTGCGGGGCCAGGTGGTGCGGGGCCAGGGGATACGGGACCAGGGAGTGAGGGACCGACTCCGGGTCGCGGCCCTCGTCCGGCGGCCGGTACCGGGGGCGACGTAGGAGGGCCCGCCCGGCCCGGGGGCCGGTCCGGCGTACGGGCCGATGCCCCGTCCTCCGGCGCCGATGACGACCTGCGGCGGCCGGCGGGGCAGGCCGGCCCCTACTCCCCCGGTACGCCGTTCCGGCCGCCGAACCCGGCCACCAACCCGTACCTCCGGCTGCCCGGTGGGCTACGGGGAAGGGAGAAGCAGCGCCCGCCCGAGACCGGACCCCGGTCACCAGAGGTCGGTGCCGGTCCACCGGAAGGCGCCCGGCCACCCGTCCCCACCCGGCCACCGACGGCCGCCCGACCACCGGAGGACGCCCGACCACCGGAGGACGCCCGACCACCGGAAGACGCTCGACCGTCCGAGGAAACCCGAACACGGGACGACACCCGGCCGACGCAGGACACCCGACCGACGCAGACCCGACCGAGGCAGGACACCCGACCGCCGGACGACACCAGGCCGAGGCAGAACGCCGGGCCGCCAGAGAACAACCCTCGGCCGGAGGACACCCAGCCGTCGCAGATCTCCCGGACGGCGGAGGGCTCCCGACCGACGGAGGGCTCCCGACCGGCGGACGGCTCCCGGACGCAGAGCTCCCGACCGACGGACGGCTCCCGGACGACGGACGGCTCCCGGACGGAGAGCTCCCGGCCGGCGGAGGAGGCGCGCGGTCGGAAGGACGGTTCCGCGGCAAGGCGGGCGACGCCCACGCCCGAGGACGTGGCCGGGGCGCCCACGATGGTGGGTCCCGTCGCACCGCCGCCGCGTCCGAGGGGGCGGCGCCCCCGGCCGCGCTCCGGGACGTGGCCGCCTCCCCCACCGCCTCCGCCGCCGGTGGCGCCCCAACCCGATGACGACCCGCCGGACGCGCCACCTCCGCCCGCCCCACCGAGGCCACCGAGGACCCCGAGGAAACCGCCCCCCGAGTGACCCCGCCGTGCGGGCGTGTCCCCTGTCCGCCAGGCGGACCTGAGGGGCGGCAGGCACTGGGTGCCGGATACGGTGGAATCACCATGAGCGCTTCGCAGAGTTCCGATGACCTCACCCTTCTCGTCAAGATCTTCGGGAAGGACAGGCCGGGCATCACGGCCGGCCTCTTCGACACCCTCGCCGCCTACTCCGTCGATGTGGTCGACATCGAGCAGGTCGTCACCCGTGGCCGGATGGTGCTGTGCGCGCTCGTCACCCAGCCGCCCGCCGGGCTGGAGGGCGATCTGCGGGCCACCGTGCACAGCTGGGCCGAGTCGATGAAGATGCAGGCGGAGATCATCTCCGGCCGCGGCGACAACCGGCCGCGCGGCCTCGGGCGCTCCCTGGTCACCGTGCTCGGCCACCCCCTCACCGCGGAGGCGACCGCGCAGATCGCCGCGCGGATCACCAAGGCCGGCGGCAACATCGACCGTATCTTCCGGCTGGCCAAGTACCCGGTCACGGCGGTGGAGTTCGCGGTGTCCGGCGTGGAGACGGAGCCGCTGCGCACCGCCCTGGTCACGGACGCGGCGGCACTCGGTGTCGATGTCGCGGTCGTCTCGGCGGGCCTGCACCGGCGGGCGCAGCGTCTGGTCGTGATGGACGTGGACTCGACCCTCATCCAGGACGAGGTGATCGAGCTGTTCGCGGGGCACGCCGGCTGTGAGGACAAGGTCGCCGAGGTGACGGCGGCCGCGATGCGCGGCGAGCTGGACTTCGAGCAGTCGCTGCACGCCCGGGTGGCGCTGCTGGCGGGGCTGGACGCCTCGGTGGTGGACAAGGTGCGCAGCGAGGTGCGGCTGACGCCGGGCGCGCGGACCCTGATCCGTACGCTGAAGCGGCTCGGTTACCAGGTCGGTGTCGTCTCCGGCGGCTTCACCCAGGTCACGGACGATCTGAAGGACCGGCTGGGGCTGGACTTCGCGCAGGCCAACACGCTGGAGATAGTCGACGGGAAGCTGACGGGCCGGGTCACCGGCGAGATCGTGGACCGGGCGGGCAAGGCGCGGCTGCTGCGCCGCTTCGCCGCCGAGGCGGGCGTCCCGCTGTCGCAGACGGTGGCGATCGGTGACGGCGCGAACGACCTGGACATGCTGAACGCGGCCGGTCTCGGCGTGGCCTTCAACGCCAAGCCGGTGGTGCGGGAGGCGGCGCACACGGCGGTGAACGTGCCGTTCCTGGACACCGTGCTGTATCTGCTGGGTGTCACCCGCGAAGAGGTCGAGGCGGCGGACGCCCACGAGGAGGGCTGAACCGGACGCCCGTGGGGGCCCGGCGCCTGTACAGGTGCCGGGCCCCGCCTGCACGGCGCGGGGCTACTCCGAGGGCGCCCAGTAGTCGACCAGCGTGGCCACCCCCGGCTCCAGGCTCTTCCAGGAGCCGTCGAAGGTGACGACGGCGAAGGCGGCGGCCGGGAAGCCGCGGCGGCTCATCCGCTCGCGGGCCTCCTCCTCGGACGCGCCGCTCACCACCTCCGTGAGCCCCTGCACACCCGGGTTGTGGCCGATCAGGATGACGTTGTGGATGTCGTCCGGCGTTTCGTTGAGCACGGTGATCAGCTCGCCGGGCGAGGCCTCGTAGATCCGCTCCTCGTAGACGGTTTTCGGCCGGTGCGGCAGCTCGTGGACGGCGAGCTTCCAGGTCTCACGGGTCCGGGTCGCGGTCGAGCACAGGGCAAGGTCGAAGGGAACACCGGAGTCGGCCAGCTTGCGGCCGGCCACAGCCGCGTCCTGGCGGCCCCGCTCAGCCAGCGGTCGTTCGTGGTCGGACACCTGGGGCCAGTCGGCTTTCGCATGCCGGAAGAGGACAATCCTGCGGGGTTCTGCGACGCTCATGGCTCCCAGCTTCGCACGAAACAGGCCATGGGGCGCAGGGAGTTGACATGCGGCTTCGCGGGTGGCGCGGCTCGCGCCGGGGGTGCCGGGGCCGGGCGGACGGCCTCAGTGGGAGAGCAGCTCCCGGGCGTGCTGGAGCAGCTGCGTGATGGCGGGGTCGCCCGCGGTCGCGTGGCCGCCCGACGGGTTGAGTATCAGGGCGAGCAGGGTGACGAAGGCGAGGGCGGGCAGGGCCAGGGCCCACCACGGCAACCGCATGTCGACGCCGCCCGTGGTCGCCGGGTGGGGCCGGGAGTGCGTTCGGGCCGCCATGATCGCCTCCGTGGGTCTTCGAGTGCTCCTGGGACCGCCGCTCGCGGTCACACCTCGAAATTACGGAACCGGCGGGCCCCGGCCCATCCGGTGATCCACCCACTTGACCCTGACCCTCACCCCCTAGGGGATCGGGGGTTACCCCCACCCCGGGGTCAGGGGGACGCGATCCTCGCGGGGGTCAGGGGGACGCGATCGTGGCGATGATGCCGATGATCACGAAGATGGCGAAGAACGCGCCGAAGACGAGCAGCATCTTCTTCTGGCTGTTCTGCGGATTCGGGTCGAGCACAGGCTGCATGGCCCCAGTCTCGCACCCGGACCCCGCCGCGGGTGCGCCGGGGGCGGTTCAGCGCGTCGCCTCGTCCTCCACCGTGCGGTCGCGCCCCGCCAGCCAGCCCGCCACCATCTGCGGGATCATCAGGCCGGTCATCAGCGCGATGGGCAGCCCCCAGCCGCCGCTGCTCTGGTACAGCACGCCGACCAGCAGCGGTCCCGGGATGGAGATCAGGTAGCCGGTGCTCTGGGCGAACGCCGACAGCTGGGCGACGCCCGGACCGGTCCGGGCGCGCATGCCGACCATGGTGAGCGCGAGCGGGAAGGCGCAGTTGGACACGCCGAGCAGCAGCGCCCAGGCCCAGGCGCCGGAGGCCGGCGCGAGGTAGAGGCCGGCGTATCCGGCCAGTCCGCAGACGCCGAGCACGACCACGATGGGGCCCTGGTGGGGCAGCCGGGTGGCCAGGCGGGGGATGACGAAGGCCAGCGGCACACCCATCACCATGGTGACCGCGAGCAGCAGTCCGGCGGTGCCGGCGGACACACCCGCGTCCCGGAAGATCTGGGCCATCCAGCCCATGGTGATGTAGGCGGCGGTGGCCTGGAGGCCGAAGAAGGCGGCCAGCGCCCACGCGGTGCGGCTGCGGGTGATCCGCGGCGCGGGGGCCTGCGGGGCCTGTTCCGCGCGCGCGGTCTCGCGCCGTGCGGACCGCTGTTCGGCCGGTGCCCGGTCGGCCGGCGCGCTGCCCCGGTCGCGAACCAGCGGCAGCCACGGCACCACGGCCACGGCCGCGAGCGCCGCCCACACGGCGAGGCCCGGCTGCCAGCCGCCGCCGAGGGCGCCGGTCAGCGGCACGGTCACCGCGGCGGCGGTCGAGGTGCCCAGGGCGAGGGCCATGGAGTACAGGCCGGTCATGGATCCGACCCGGTCGGGGAACCAGCGCTTGACGATGACCGGCATCAGGACATTGCTCACGGCGATGCCCATGAGCGCGAGCGCGCTGGCGACGAGGAAGCCCGCCGTGTTCCCGGCGTAGGGGCGTATGAGCAGCCCGGCCGTGATGGCGGCCATGCCGGCGCACACCACCGCGGCGGGGCCGAAGCGACGGGCCAGCCGGGGGGCCATGACGCCGAAGACGGCGAAGCAGAGCGGGGGCACGGAGGTGAGGAGACCGGCCACGCTGCCGCTCATCCCGAGCCCGTCGCGGACCTCCTCCAGGAGCGCGCCGAGGCTGGTGATGGCGGGACGCAGGTTCACGGCGGCCAGCACGATGCCGACCATGACCAGGCGCGTGGTCCACGCGCGCGTGGACGCCTTCCGGGGCTCCGGCGGTGTCCCGGGTACCCGGGAAGCGGCGGTCGCGGCCGGGGTCCGGGGCTCGGTCGTGGGCGTCGTCGTCCGGGTGGTTTCCTCGCGTGCCATGAGGCCCATCATAGAATGATGGGATGATTGACTGTCCACGGCCCGGGAGTCGGCTTCCGGGTCCCGCGTGCGAAGGTGTGCCATGCCCCTGAGCCATCCCCGCCGGTCGGCGCTGTCCGAGCAGGTCATCGCGGCGCTGCGGCACCAGATCACCTCGGGCGAGTGGCCGGTCGGCTCCCGCATCCCGACGGAGCCGGAGCTGGTGGACCAGCTCGGTGTCGCCCGCAACACCGTGCGCGAGGCGGTCCGCGCCCTGGCGCACAACGGCCTGCTGGACATCCGCCAGGGCTCCGGCACGTACGTCGTGGCGACCAGCGAGCTGGCCGGCGTGATGCACCGCCGGTTCGCCGGCGCCGACCCGCGGCACATCGCCGAGCTGCGCTCCACGCTGGAGTCTGCGGCGGCGAAGCTGGCGGCCGAGCGGCGCGGCGAGAAGGACCTCAAGCAGCTGGACGCGCTGCTCGTGCGGCGGGAGGAGGCCTGGGCCTCCGGCGACGCGGAGGCGTTCGTGACCGCGGACGCGACCTTCCACCTGGCCGTGGTGGCCGCCTCCCACAACGACGTGATGACCGCGATGTACGCGGACCTGGGCGAGGTGCTGCGGGACTGGCTGCGCGCGGACGTCGGCGCGGGGCTGACCCCGGACACGTACATGGACCACACACGGCTGGTCGACGCCATCCGCGCGGGCGACGCGGAGGCGGCCGCCGCCGAGGCGGCCAGCTACCCGTTCCTGTGCCGCGCGACCCGGCTCGGGTTCAGTCCGCCCGCCGGTGAGTGATCCACACCGAGCGGATCTCCTTCCAGCAGCGGCCGGTCATCCGGACGGTCTGCGCGGGTCCCGCGTCCACCGCGGCGCCGTCGCCGTCCACGTCCCACCACCGGGCGCACTCGATGTGCAGGGCGACGCGGTCGGTCTCGGGGTACGGGTTGTGGCAGTAGGCGGTCACCTCGGACCCGGAGACGGTGCTGCGGCAGGTCGCGCCGAACGGTTCGGCCGCCGCCGGTCCGGCCGCCGGTGATGCGGGCGCCATGGGTTCACCGGCCCGCACGCGCGCGTGGTGCCAGGCGCCGTACAGCGACACGCCGTAGGCCGACGCGTCGTACGGCAGGAGCAGGACGAGTCCCAGCCCCGCGGCCAGGGTCGCCGAGGCCACGCTGCGGAACGGACGCACAGGGGACCTCCTCGGCCGTGCTGGGGAGGGAGAACGCGAGGTGAGCGCAGTCCCAGGGTGCGCGACGACCGGTCCGCCCCGCCCGGCCGGATGAGCCGGTCGGGTGACGCGAAGGGCCCGCTCCCTTGAGGGAAGCGGGCCCTTGAGCAGGTGCGTGTCAGGCGCCGATGGCGTGCAGGCCGCCGTCCACGTGGACGATCTCGCCGGTGGTCTTCGGGAACCAGTCGCTCAGCAGGGCGACGATGCCGCGGCCGGCCGGCTCGGGGTCCTTCAGGTCCCACTCCAGCGGGGAGCGGGTGTCCCAGACGGAGGCCAGCTCGCTGAAGCCCGGGATGGACTTGGCGGCCATGGAGCCGAGCGGGCCCGCCGAGACGAGGTTGCAGCGGATGTTCTGCTTGCCCAGGTCGCGGGCCATGTAGCGGTTGGTCGCCTCCAGGGCGGCCTTGGCCGGGCCCATCCAGTCGTACTGCGGCCAGGCGAACTGCGCGTCGAAGGTGAGGCCGACGACCGAGCCGCCGTTCTGCATCAGCGGCAGGCAGGCCATGGTCAGCGACTTCAGGGAGAAGGCCGAGACGTGCATGGCGGTGGCGACCGACTCGAACGGCGTGTTGAGGAAGTTGCCGCCGAGCGCGTCCTGCGGCGCGAAGCCGATGGAGTGCACGACACCGTCGAGCCCGCCCAGCTCCTCGCCGACGACGTCGGCCAGGCGCGCCAGGTGCTCGTCGTTGGTGACGTCCAGCTCGACGACCTTGGTGGGCTTGGGGAGCTTCTTGGCGATGCGCTCGGTCAGCGTGGGCCGCGGGAACGCGGTGAGGATGACCTCGGCGCCCTGCTCCTGGGCCAGCTTCGCGGCGTGGAAGGCGATGGAGGCCTCCGTGAGCACACCGGTGATCAGGACGCGCTTGCCCTCGAGAATTCCGCTCATGGTGATCAGTGACCCATTCCCAGTCCGCCGTCAACGGGGATGACGGCTCCAGTGATGTACGAGGCGTCGTCCGAGGCGAGGAACCGCACCGCGGCGGCGATCTCCTCCGGCTGCGCGTACCGGCCCAGCGGCACCTGCGCCATGATCGCCTCGCGCTGCTCGTCGCTCAGCGCCCGGGTCATGTCGGTGTCGACGAAGCCGGGGGCGACGACATTGAAGGTGATGTTGCGCGAGCCCAGCTCACGGGCGAGGGAGCGCGCGAAGCCGACCAGGCCGGCCTTGGAGGCGGCGTAGTTCGCCTGCCCCGCCGAGCCGAGCAGGCCGACGACCGAGGAGATCAGGACGACCCGGCCCTTCTTGGCGCGCAGCATGCCGCGGTTGGCACGCTTGACGACGCGGAAGGTGCCGGTGAGGTTGGTGTCGATGACGGAGGCGAAGTCCTCCTCGGACATGCGCATCAGGAGCTGGTCCTTGGTGACGCCGGCGTTGGCGACGAGGACCTCGACCGTGCCGTGCTGGGCCTCGATCTCCTTGTAGGCCTGCTCCACCTGCTCGGGGTCGGTGATGTCGCACCTGACGGCGAGGCAGCCCAGGTCCGTCAGGTCGGCCGGCGGCTCACCCGACCGGTACGTGATCGCGACCTTGTCGCCGGCGTCGGCGAACGCGCGGGCGATGGCGAGGCCGATGCCCCGGTTGCCTCCGGTGACGAGAACCGAGCGGCTCAACGGATCACCCCTTCGTAGCGGTCTGAAGCGTTCACAGCACGCCCGGACACCTCGATGAGCAGGCGGCTTCACCCGAAAACCTATCGGTCCCGACGCGAGAGCGGACAATCGGGCACCGACAGTGACGTACGAGCCCCGCTGTCGAGTCCCTACAGAAAACAGCTGACCGGGCCCGCAAACGTGTGGTCCGCGCCGCCGCCCGCGCGACATGATCGGTCCGACAGGCGACGAGAGCAGGGAGATCCCGGTGCCACATACGATCGACGAGGCCTTCACGGCCCTTCCACTGCGCGCCCTCGCCGACGCCGCGCTCGCACGCGCGCGTGCGCTGGGCGCAGAGCACGCCGACTTCCGGTTCGAGCGGGTGCGCAGTGCGTCCTGGCGGCTGCGGGACGCCCGGCCGGCCGGGTCGTCGGACACCACCGACCTGGGGTACGCGGTGCGGGTCGTGCACGGCGGTACCTGGGGGTTCGCGTCCGGCGTGGACCTGACCCTGGCCGCCGCCGCCAAGGTGGCCTCGCAGGCCGTCGCGATGGCGCAGCTGTCCGCGCAGGTGATCAAGGCGGCCGGGTCGGACGAGAGGGTGGAGCTGGCCGACGAGCCGGTACACGCCGAGCGGACCTGGGTGTCGTCGTACGAGATCGACCCCTTCACCGTGCCGGACGAGGAGAAGTCCGCGCTGCTCGGCGACTGGAGCAGGCGGCTGCTGGCGGCCGACGGCGTGGACCACGTCGACGCCTCGCTGCTCACGGTGCACGAGAACAAGTTCTACGCCGACACCGCGGGCACCGTGACCACCCAGCAGCGGGTGCGGCTGCATCCGCAGCTGACGGCCGTGTCCGTGGACGACTCCAGCGGGGAGTTCGACTCGATGCGGACGCTGGCCCCGCCCGTGGGGCGCGGCTGGGAGTACCTCACCGGGACCGGCTGGGACTGGGACGCCGAACTCGAACAGATCCCCGAGCTGCTGGCCGAGAAGATGCGCGCGCCGAGCGTCGAGGCAGGCGTCTACGACCTGGTCGTGGACCCCTCCAACCTGTGGCTGACCATCCACGAGTCCATCGGGCACGCCACCGAGCTGGACCGGGCCCTCGGCTACGAGGCCGCCTACGCCGGCACCTCCTTCGCCACCGTCGACCAGCTCGGCAAGCTGAGGTACGGCTCGGAGCTGATGAACGTCACCGGCGACCGCACCGCCGAGCACGGCCTGGCGACCGTCGGCTACGACGACGAGGGCGTCGAGGCCCAGTCCTGGGACCTGGTGAAGGACGGCACGCTGGTCGGCTACCAGCTGGACCGCAGGATCGCGAAGCTGACCGGGTTCGAGCGGTCCAACGGGTGCGCCTACGCGGACTCCCCCGGCCGGGTGCCGGTGCAGCGCATGGCGAACGTGTCGCTGCGGCCGGATCCGGCGGGGATGTCGACCGAGGATCTCATCGGCAGCGTCGACCGGGGCATCTACGTCGTCGGCGACCGGTCCTGGTCGATCGACATGCAGCGGTACAACTTCCAGTTCACCGGGCAGCGGTTCTTCAAGATCGTCAACGGGCGGCTGGCCGGGCAGCTGCGGGACGTCGCCTACCAGGCGACCACGACCGACTTCTGGGGCTCCATGGCGGCCGTCGGCGGCCCGCAGACGTACGTCCTCGGCGGCGCGTTCAACTGCGGCAAGGCCCAGCCGGGTCAGATCGCGTCCGTGTCCCACGGCTGCCCCTCGGCCCTCTTCAAGGGCGTCAACATCCTCAACACGACCCAGGAGGCCGGTCGATGAGCCCGCGTACCAGCAAGCCGCACGAGATCGTCGAGCGCGCCCTCGCACTGTCCCGGGCGGACGGGTGCGTCGTCATCGCGGACGAGCACTCCACCGCCAACCTGCGCTGGGCGGGCAACGCGCTCACCACGAACGGTGTCACGCGCGGGCGCACCCTCACCGTCGTCGCGACCGTCGACGGGAAGGAGGGCACCGCGTCGGGTGTCGTGTCCAGGTCGGCCGTGACCGAGGAGGAGCTGGAGCCGCTGGTGCGGGCCGCGGAGACCGCCGCGCGCGGGGCCGGGCCCGCCGAGGACGCGCAGCCGCTGGTCACGGGCGTGCCGGAGTCCCCCGACTTCACCGACGCGCCCGCCGAGACCTCCTCGGCGGTGTTCGCGGACTTCGCCCCGGCCCTCGGCGAGTCCTTCGCCCGAGCGCGTGCCGGTGGCCGCGAGCTGTACGGCTTCGCCAACCACGAACTGGTGTCCACCTACCTGGGGACGTCGACGGGTCTGCGTCTGCGCCACGATCAGCCCAACGGCACGTTGGAGCTCAACGCGAAGTCCCCGGACCGTGCGCGCTCGGCGTGGGCGGGGCAATCCACGCGGGACTTCAAGGACGTCGACCCGGCGGCGCTGGACGCGGAGCTGGCCGTACGGCTCGGCTGGGCCGAGCGGCGGATCGAGCTGCCCGCGGGGCGCTACGAGACGCTGCTGCCGCCGACCGCCGTCGCGGATCTGCTCATCTACCAGACGTGGTCCTCGTCGGGCCGGGACGCGGCCGAGGGGCGGACGGTGTTCTCCAGGCCGGGCGGCGGCACCCGCGTCGGCGAGAAGCTCAGCGGGCTGCCGCTGAGCCTGCGCAGCGATCCGGACCACCCCGGTCTGGAGTGCGCCCCGTTCGTGGTCGCGCACTCCTCCGGCGGCGACCAGTCGGTGTTCGACAACGGGCTGCCGGTACGGGCGACCGAGTGGATCGGCGACGGCGAGCTCAGGAACCTGCTGACCACCCGGCACAGCGCGGGCCTGACCGGGCTGCCCGTGGCCCCGTCGGCCGGGAACCTGATCCTGGACGGCGGCAGCGAGCGCTCCCTCGAGGAGATGGTCGCCGCCACCGAGCGCGGCCTGCTGCTGACCTGCCTGTGGTACATCCGCGAGGTGGATCCGGCGACGCTGCTGCTGACGGGGCTGACCCGGGACGGGGTGTACCTGGTCGAGAACGGCGAGGTGACCGGCGAGGTCAACAACTTCCGGTTCAACGAGTCGCCGGTGGACCTGCTGGGCCGGGCCACGGAGGCCGGGCGGACCGAGAAGACCCTGCCGCGGGAGTGGAGCGACTACTTCACCCGGGCCGCGATGCCGGCGCTGCGCGTCCCCGATTTCAACATGAGCTCTGTCAGTCAGGGCGTATAACCTCGTAGTCGGCTGTCACCCGACTGGCCCGGAACCGCCGGCCCGATCACCCGCGATCACCGGCGGGACCACCCACGAGATCATCGAGGAGACACGAGAACCGTGACGGACATCGTCGACGAGCTGAAGTGGCGGGGGCTGTTCGCCCTGTCCACTGACGAGGACGCTTTGCGCAAGGCGCTCGCGGACGGTCCCGTCACGTTCTATTGCGGCTTCGACCCGACCGCGCCGTCGCTGCACGTGGGGCACCTGGTGCAGGTGCTCACCGTGCGCCGGCTCCAGCAGGCCGGGCACCGGCCGCTGGCGCTGGTCGGCGGTGCCACGGGCCTGATCGGCGACCCGCGCCCGACCGCGGAGCGCACGCTGAACGACCCGGAGACGGTGGCCGGCTGGGTGGACAAGCTGCGCCGCCAGATCGAGCCGTTCCTGTCCTTCGAGGGCGAGAACGCCGCGGTCATGGTGAACAACCTGGACTGGACGCAGAACCTGTCGGCGATCGAGTTCCTCCGGGACATCGGCAAGCACTTCCGCGTCAACAAGATGCTGACGAAGGACTCCGTGGCCCGCCGCCTGGAGTCCGACCAGGGCATCAGCTACACCGAGTTCAGCTACCAGATCCTCCAGGGCATGGACTTCCTCCAGCTCTACCGGCGCCACGGCTGCACGCTCCAGCAGGGCGGCAGCGACCAGTGGGGCAACCTCACGGCCGGCCTGGACCTGATCCACCGGCTGGAGCCGGACGCGAGCGTGCACGCGCTGGCGACGCCGCTGATGACGAAGGCGGACGGCACCAAGTTCGGCAAGACCGAGGGCGGCGCCGTCTGGCTCGACCCGGAGATGACGACGCCGTACGCGTTCTACCAGTTCTGGCTGAACGTGGACGACCGGGACATCTCCAAGTACATGCGCATCCTGTCCTTCAGGTCCCGCGAGGAGCTGGAGGAGCTGGAGCGGCAGACCGAGGAGCGTCCGCAGGCCCGGGCCGCGCAGCGCGCGCTGGCGGAGGAGCTGACGACGCTGGTGCACGGCGCCGACCAGACGGCCGCGGTGATCGACGCGTCCAAGGCGCTGTTCGGCCAGGGCGAGCTGGCCGGCCTGGACGAGCGGACGCTGGCCGCGGCGCTGTCCGAGGTGCCGCACGTCGAGGTGGCCGAGCTGGGCCCGGTGGTCGACCTGTTCGCCGAGGCCGGCCTGGTGCCCAGCAAGTCGGCCGCGCGCCGCACGGTCAAGGAGGGCGGTGCCTACGTGAACAACGTCAAGGTGACCGCCGAGGACGCGGTCCCCGCCCTGGAGGACCTGCTGCACGGCCGCTGGCTGGTGCTGCGCCGGGGCAAGAAGAACCTGGCGGCGGTCGAGGTCACCGGCGCCTGAGTCACCGGCTCCTCGCCGGACGCCGTATGAGAGAAGGGGTGGTCTCCCGGGAGGCCACCCCTTCCTCATGCGCGTGCGGCGCGCTATGCCCGCTCCCGCTGCCGCTTCTTGTTGCCCCACAGCGCCATGTACGCCATGTCGCCGATGGCGACGATGATGATCGCGGCCACGATCTGGAAGACGTGCCGGCTCCAGTCGATGCCTCGGGTCTCGGCGACGCCGGCGGCGCGGGCGACCGCGTTGCCGACGGCCGCGCCGATGATGCCGAAGATGGTGGTCAGCCACAGTGGGCTGTGCTGCTTGCCGGGGATCACCGCCTTGGCGATCAGGCCGAGCACGAAGCCCACGATGATCGCCCACAACCAGCCCATGGCCGCCTCCTCCGGCTCGATGTGACCGTCACGGTCAGTGTCGGCCGTACGGCCCCGCGCCGCATGCCGGGCGCGGCTGTACGCGTCCGGCGCCGGGGGCGTGGACGGGCGCAGTCACCGCGCGCCCCGCCCGGCCGCGTGGTGGTCGTTCGCGCAGGCAGAGGGTGCCCCGGCCTCGTGGGCGCGGTCGGCGCGGCGTACCGTGGAGCAGGTGCGGACCGGTGTTCCCTTCCGGTGTGCGGCCGGGCAGGGAACCGAGGAACTGTCCGATGCGGGCGAATGGTGGATTGTGATGCGGAAGCAGCATGGCGGTGGCCACGTCCAGGTGTTCCGGATCACGGGAGCCCGGACCGGCCTCCAGGAGGACGTGCGCGGCCGTCAGCGCCGGTATGTCATCTCGATGTCGATCCGTACGGTGTCGGTGCTCCTCGCGGTGGCGCTCTGGAACGTCGAGCGGTATGTGGCGATCGTGGCGCTGGTGCTCGGGCTGGTGCTGCCCTACATCGCCGTGGTGATCGCCAACGCGGGGCGGGAGAACGCGCCGAATCTGCCGTCGACGTTCGTCACCATGCCGACGAAGCCCATGATCACCGCGCCGCGGACGGAGGAGGACGGCTTCGCGGAGTCCGGCGCGCGGGACACCACCGCAGACCCGGCGGCGGGCGCGGCGAACGGCACCCCGCAGGGCACCCCGGGCACCCCCCACGGCACCCCGGGCAGCGCCACCGGCGCCGCGGGCGAGCCGCACGACGGGGTGTGACCGGCGCCGATGGCCGGCCCGTGCGAGCCTTCGGCGGGAAGCTCAAGAAATGCTCAGATCAATCATGTTGTTCCGGTGCCGGGCTGCGGGTCACCCGTGACATACTTCGTACGCGCTCCGCATCCCCCGTCGGAGCGACAGACCGACGCCGGGCAGCTCCCCCCGTGGCTGCTCGGCGTCGCCTTGTGTGCCGTGGCTGTGAGACGAAGCTGTGACTGACGAGACCCCGATCTGCTCCGCCAAGGGCTGCCGTGCCGCCGCCGTGTGGGTGCTGGCCTGGAACAACCCGAAGATCCACACGCCGGAGCGCCGCAAGAAGTGGCTGGCGTGCGAGGAACACCGGGAGCACCTGTCGCAGTTCCTGGGGGTGCGGGGGTTCCTGAAGGACGTGGTCCTCCTCAAGGAGTGGGAAGCCTCCGAGCACCCCGAAACCCCCGACGGCTCCTGAGCATCCGAAGGCTCCTGAACCCCTGACGGCCCCTGTGCCTCCGAAGGCGCCTGAGCCGGGGGACGGGCCTCAGCCGCCGATGGCGGACATCGGCCGGTCCGGCTGGACGAAGGACGGATCGTCCAGGCCCGCGCCCGCCTTCTTGCCCCACATCGCCAGCCGCCAGATGCGGGCGATCTCCTCGTCGGGGGCGCCGGAGCGCAGGGCGCCGCGCAGGTCGGTCTCCTCGGTGGCGAACAGACAGGTGCGGACCTGCCCGTCGGCCGTGAGGCGGGTGCGGTCGCAGGCCGCGCAGAACGGGCGCGTGACGGAGGCGATGACACCGACGCGGTGCGGGCCGCCGTCGACGAGCCAGCGCTCGGCCGGGGCGGAGCCGCGCGCCGCGGTCCCCTCGGGGGTCAGCTCGAAGCGGGTGCGCAGGGAGGCGAGGATGTCGCCGGCCGTGACCATGCCGTCGCGCTTCCAGCCGTGCTGGGCGTCCAGCGGCATCTGCTCGATGAAGCGCAGCTCGTAGTCGTGCTCCACGGCCCAGGCCAGGAGGTCCGGGGCCTCGTCGGCGTTCAGGCCCGGCATCAGGACGGTGTTGACCTTCACAGGGGTCAGGCCGGCCTCGCGGGCGGCGTGCAGTCCCTCGAGGACGTCCTTGTGGCGGTCGCGGCGGGTGAGGGTCTTGAAGACGTCCGGGCGAAGCGTGTCGAGGGAGACGTTGACCCGGTCCAGACCGGCCGCCTTGAGGGCCGTCGCCGTGCGCTTCAGGCCGATGCCGTTGGTGGTGAGCGACATCTGGGGGCGCGGGTCCAGGGCCGCGACGCGCTCGACGATGCCGGTCAGACCGGGGCGCAGCAGGGGCTCACCGCCGGTGAAGCGGACCTCCTCGATGCCCAGGGAGGTGACCGCGATGTCGATCAGGCGGACGATCTCGTCGTCCGTGAGCAGGTCCGGCTTGGCCAGCCACTGCAGGCCCTCCTCGGGCATGCAGTAGGTGCAGCGCAGATTGCACCGGTCGGTGAGCGAGACCCGCAGGTCGGTGGCCACTCGGCCGTAGGTGTCGATGAGCACGTGGCCCCCTCCCTCGTCCGGAACACTCTTCTTCCGTCACCTGTGAGCCTACGTGACACCACCGACATCGGCCGAGGGTCGATCCCGACGAGGTGGGACGGAGCCGTGTCGTAGGTCCCTACGACACGGCTCCGTCCCACACGTCTCAGTGGGCCCCGGTGCCCGTCAGCGAGCGCACCTCCAGTTCCGCGTACTTGCCGCTGTCGGGGGTCTCCTTGGACAGCAGGGTGCCGAGGACGCCCAGCAGGAAGCCGACCGGGATGGAGATCAGGCCCGGGTTCTCCAGCGGGAACCAGTGGAAGTCGACGTCCGGGAACATCGACGTGGGCTTGCCCGAGACCACCGGCGAGAACAGCACCAGGCCGACCGCGGTGACCAGGCCACCGTAGATCGACCACAGCGCGCCGGCGGTGGTGAACCGCTTCCAGAACAGGCTGTAGAGGATGGTGGGCAGGTTGGCGGAGGCGGCGACCGCGAAGGCGAGGGCCACCAGACCGGCCACGTTCAGGTCGCGGGCGAGGGCGCCGAGGACGATGGAGACGGCGCCGATGCCGACGGTCGCCCACCGGGCCGCGCCCAGCTCCTGCTTCTCGGTGGCGGTGCCCTTCTTGATGACGTTGGCGTAGATGTCGTGGGCGAAGGAGGAGGACGAGGCGAGGGTGAGTCCCGCGACGACGGCGAGGATCGTGGCGAAGGCGACGGCCGAGATGCTGGCGAGCAGGATGGCGCCCCAGTTGGAGTCCACACCGCCCAGGTGCAGGGCCAGCAGGGGGGCCGCGGTGTTGCCGGCCTTGTTGGAGGCGATGATCTCGTCCGGCTTGATGAGGGCGGCGGCGCCGAAGCCGAGGGCGAGGGTCATCAGGTAGAAGGCGCCGATCAGGCCGATCGCCCAGATCACGGACTTGCGGGCGGCCTTGGCGGTCGGGACGGTGTAGAAGCGGATCAGGATGTGCGGCAGACCGGCGGTGCCGAGCACCAGGGCGATGCCGAGCGAGAGGAAGTCCAGCTTGGTGGTGCCGGTGGCGCCGTACTTCAGGCCGGGCTCCAGGAAGGCGGCGCCCTTGCCGCTGTTGTCGGCGGCGCTGCCGAGCAGGTCGGAGAGGTTGAAGTCGAACTTCAGCAGCACCAGGAAGGTCAGCAGGATCGCGCCGAGGATCAGCAGCACGGCCTTGACCATCTGCACCCAGGTGGTGCCCTTCATGCCGCCGATGGTGACGTACACGATCATCAGTACGCCGACCAGGGCGACGATGCCGATCTTGCCGCCGTCGCTGGTGATGCCGAGCAGCAGCGAGACCAGGACGCCCGCGCCCGCCATCTGCGCCAGCAGGTAGAAGATCGACACGACGATGGTGGAGGCGCCGGCGGCGGTGCGCACGGGGCGCTGGCGCATCCGGTACGCGAGGACGTCGCCCATCGTGTAGCGGCCGGAGTTGCGCAGGGGTTCCGCGACCAGGAGCAGGGCGACCAGCCAGGCGACCAGGAAGCCGATGGAGTACAGGAAGCCGTCGTAGCCGAACAGGGCGATGGCGCCGGCGATGCCGAGGAAGGACGCGGCGGACATGTAGTCGCCGGAGACGGCGAGGCCGTTCTGGAATCCGGTGAACTGCCGTCCGCCGGCGTAGAAGTCGGCGGCGTCCCTGGTCTGGCGGCCGGCCCAGACGGTGATGACGAGGGTCGCGGCGACGAAGACCGCGAACAGGGTGATGATCAGCGTGCGGTGCTCGCTCGCCTCGCCTGCGGCCAGCAGGGTGTGCGCTGCGGGGTGTGCGGTGGTCATGCTCCGCCCTCCATCCGGGTCTTGATGGCCTCCGCCTTGGGGTCGAGCTGGGCGGCGGCGTGCCGCGCGTACCACCAGGCGATGAGGAACGTGGTGAGGAACTGGGCGAGTCCGAGGACCAGGGCGACGTTGATGTTGCCGAAGAGCTCGGTGCCCATGAAGTCGCCCGCGTAGTTGGACAGCAGGACGTACAGCAGGTACCAGGCGGTGAAGGCGATGGTCAGCGGGAAGGCGAAGGAGCGGTAGGAGCGGCGCAGTTCACCGAACTCGGTGCTCTCCTGCACCGCGGCGAACTCCTCGGTGGAGGGGAGGGGGACCTGGGTGTTCGAGGGTGGCGGTGTCTCGGTGGCCACGTCAGTCTCCTCGCGTTGCGACAGCGGGTCCGGCCGCGGCCGGGCCCGGATGGGGATGCGGATGTGACAGGGGGCCCGAGGGTGCTGGGCTCCCGTCCAAGGTCCACGGCGCCGCGCGAGGACCGGTTCAAGTTCCGCGCGTTCTTTCGCAAGTGGCCTGGGGAAGTCATTGCCAAGTCATTGCTGGCCGGTGAGTGAGCGGGATAGCTTCGCCCTGCACCACCGTCATGTAGCCGCCCGAGCAGCACACCTGTGTCTCGGGCGGTTCTGTATCCGGATGATGTGGAGACCCCATGGCTCATCTGCGTTCCAGACGCCGACTCGCCCTGGCCGTACCGGTCGCGCTGTCGCTGACCGCCTCACTCGGCTTCCTGCCGGCCGTGGCATCGGCGTCGCCCCGAGCGCAGTCCACCGCCACCGAGACCGACGCGGCCTCGCTGAGCTACGTCGTCAACGTCCGTCCCGGGCACGGCGTCTCGGCCCAGGTGAAGAAGGCGATCGCGAAGGCCGGCGGCACCATCGTGACGTCGTACGACGAGATAGGCGTCATCGTCGTCCACTCCGCCGACCCGGGCTTCGCGAAGGCCATACGCAGGACGCCCGGAGTGGCCTCCGCGGGCGCCACGCGTACGGCGCCGCTGCCCGCGCAGTCGACGACCGACCTGGGCACGCCGAAGGCGCTGACCGCCGCGCAGGTGGCCGAGGCGGGGTCCGAAGCCGCCGACGGGCAGGACCCGTTGGAGCCGTTGCAGTGGGACCTGCCCGCCATCAAGGCCGACAAGGCGCACGAGAAGACCCTCGGCAGCCCGAAGGTCACCGTCGCCGTCATCGACACGGGTGTGGACGACACCCACCCGGACATCGCGCCGAACTTCGACCGCGCCGCCTCCGTCAACTGTGTGTCGGGCAAGCCGGACACCACCGACGGCGCCTGGCGGCCGAGCGCCGCCGAGAGCCCGCACGGCACGCATGTGGCCGGGGAGATCGCGGGCGCGAAGAACGGCGTCGGCATCACGGGTGTGGCGCCGGGGGTGAAGGTGGCCGGCATCAAGGTCGCCAACCCGGACGGGTTCTTCTACACGGAGGCCGTGGTGTGCGGCTTCGTGTGGGCGGCCGAGCACGGTGTCGACGTGACGAACAACAGCTATTACACCGACCCGTGGTACTTCAACTGCGCAGACGACCCGGACCAGAAGGCGCTGGTGGAGGCCGTCCGACGGGCCTCGCAGTACGCGGAGCGCAAGGGCACGGTCAACGTCGCCGCGGCGGGCAACGAGAACTACGACCTGGCCTCCCACTCGATCACCGACCCGGCCTCCCCGAACGACTCCACGCCCGGGGACCGGGTGATCGACCCGCACAAGTGCTTCGACATCCCGACCCAGCTGCCGGGTGTCGTCACGGTGGCGGCGACCGGTGCGAAGGGCGTCAAGTCGTCCTTCTCCAACTACGGTCTCGGTGTCATCGACATCGCCGCGCCGGGCGGCGACTCCACGGTGTACCAGAAGCCCGAGCCGCCGGCGACCAGCGGCCTGATCCTGGGTCCGCTGCCGGGTGGCAAGTGGGGCTACATGGCCGGTACGTCGATGGCGAGCCCGCATGTCGCCGGTGTTGCGGCATTGATCAAGTCGACGCATCCGCACGCCCCCGCGGCCCTGGTGAAGGCGCTGCTGTACGCGGAGGCCAGCGCCACGCCGTGCACGGACCCGTACGACATCGACGGGGACGGCAAGGTCGACGCGGTGTGCGAGGGCACGAAGAACCGCAACAGCTTCTACGGCTGGGGCACGGCGGACGCGCTGGCCGCGGTGACCAAGTAGCCGGCACGTAGCCGTCCAGCGGGGGTACGCGGACCATATATTGATTCAGTCAATACTGCATAGTGCAGTCATGACTGACATCAGGTTCGCATGGTCCGCGCTGGGCGGCGATCCCGCCCTCGTGGCGCGGGTCACCACCGTGGAGCGGGAAGGCGCGCTCGGGGCGCGCCTTCCCGTACGGGAGCTGGCACGCGCGTGCGTGGGCGCCTGCGCGCTGGCCGCCGCGGAGCTGGCCGCACGGCGGGCCGGGCTCGCCGAGGCGCCCGCGGTGCGCGTGGACGACGGTGCCGTGGCCACCGCGTTCACCAGTGAGCGGCATCTGCTGGTCGACGGGCGGCCACCGGTTTCCTTCGCGCCGCTGTCACGGTTCTGGAGCACGGCCGACGGCTGGGTGCGCACACACGCCAACTACCCGCACCACCGGCAGCGGTTGCTCATGGCGCTGGGGCTGCCGCGGGACGCGGACCCGGCGGCCGTGGAGGCCGCGCTCGCCGAGCGGTCCGCACTCGACGTCGAGGAGGCCGTGTACGCGGCCGGCGGCCTCGCCGTCGCGCTGCGCACGCCCGAGGAGTGGGCCGCGCACGAGCAGGGCGCCGCCGTGGCCGCCCGGCCGCTGGTCGAGCGCGAGCGACTGGACGAGGCACGGGCGCGCGTGCTCCCGCCCGTCGCGGGTGCGCCGGCACTGCCCGCCGCCGGGCTGCGCGTCCTGGACCTGACCCGGGTCATCGCCGGGCCCGTCGCCACCCGCACCCTCGCCCTGCTGGGCGCGGACGTGCTGCGCCTGGACGCGCCGCGGCTGCCCGAACTGCCCGACCAGCACGCCGACACGGGCTTCGGGAAGCGGTCGGCGCTCCTGGACCTGGCGGCCGACCGGACGGCCTTCGAGGAGCTGCTGGCCGAGGCGGACGTCGTCGTCACCGGCTACCGCCCGGGAGCCCTGGACCGCTTCGGCCTCTCCCCCGAGGCGCTGGCCGAGCGGCGGCCCGGACTGGTCGTGGCGCAGTTGTCGGCCTGGGGCGGGCACGGACCGTGGGCCGGGCGGCGCGGCTTCGACAGCCTCGTCCAGGTCGCCACCGGCATCGCGGCGGTCGAGGGGTCGGCGCGGCGGCCGGGCGCACTGCCCGCGCAGGCGCTGGACCACGGCACGGGCTATCTCCTGGCGGGGGCGGTGCTGCGGGCCCTGACCGAGCAGTCCCGCGAGGGCGGCGGCCGGGTCGTACGGCTGTCGCTGGCGCGGACGGCGGCGTGGCTGACGGCGGCGTGGCCGACGCCGCCGAACACTTCGCGCGCCAGCGGGCCGGGCGGCGCGCCGGGTCCCGCCGGGACGGGCACGGTGCCGGGTTCCATGGCGGGCGCCCCGTACGACGGGCCGGAGCCCTGGCTCGGCGAGACGGACAGCGGGATCGGCCGGCTGCGGTACGCCCTGCCGCCCGTGACCATCACCGGCGGCCCCGCCGCCTGGGCCCGGCCACCCGGCCGCTGGGGGACGGACGCGGCCCGCTGGGCGTGAACACACGGGCGTGACAGCGAGCGGACATCGGCGGGCGGAATGCCGTTCCTTCAGTTGCTTGTGCCCACTTGCCCCGTTTGCGGCGGCTGGCGAAGATCCTGGGGTGACGCTCATACGACCGGCCTCCGAGGCGGCAGACGCCGGTGGGAGGGGGCGGCGGGCCGCGACGTCACGGGCGGCCGCCGTCCTCGCCCTGGTGGCGCTCGCCGCGCTGATCCCGCTGTTCGGGCCGTCCGCCGCCCTGCACGGCACCGGAGAGGCCGCCGCCCCCGGAACCGGCGGCACAGCCCTGCTGCGGGCGGTGCTGTTCGCGGCGTTGTGCGTCCCCGCCGGCGAACTGCTCGTGAACCGGCTGGCCGACGGCCTCCCCGGCCCCACGGCGGAGCCGCCCCGCAGCTGGTCCCCGTACGCGGCCGCCGCCAGTTTCCTCGCCGCCCTCGGACTCGCCTCCATGGTGGCCGCCGGCAACCTGGTGCCGCACAGCCCGGCCCAGATCGACGTGGGCGGCCTCTACCGCACCCGGGACGGCTCACTGGCCCTGCTGGAGGTCAACGCCTTCCTGCTGGCCGGTCCGTGCGCGCTCTCACGCCGGCCGCGACTCCAGGTCCTGCCGCTCGCCGCGGTGGCCGTGGCCGAGGCGCTGCGCGCCCATCCCCCCACCGAGAGCGGCCCGTTGCCCGGCTCCGTCCTGACGCTCGCGCACCTGGTGTGCGGCGCGCTGTGGGCGGGCGGTCTGCTGCACACCCTGCGCACGGTGCGGCGCCGGCGCGGCACCGGGGCGGCCGCCGCACTGCTGGGCCGCTACGCGCGGGTGGCGGCCGTGCTGCTCGCCGCGGTCACCGCGACGGGCGTGTGCAGCGCCCTGCGCCGGATGCCGCCGGAGACGGTGCTGCACCAGCTGACGGCGACGGCCTATGGCCGCGCCCTGCTCGCCAAGGTGATCCTCGTGGCCGGTGTCGCCCTGCTGGCGCTCTGGGCGCGGCTCCGGCTGCGCCGGGCGCCCGACCCGCTGACGGCGTGCACTCCCGCGCGCGCGGAGCTCGCCGGCCTGGCGGTGGTGGTCATGGTGTCGGGGCTGCTGACGGCGCTGCCGCTGCCGATCCACTGGAGCTGAGCAGCCCGCGCCGGACGGCGGCCCGGGGATGCGCGTCGCCCGTGGCGCCGTCGCGCGCAGGGGTGCCGCGGGCGACGCCCCGGGCCGCGCCCTCGCACCCGTCCGCCCGTCCGCCCGTCCGTGCGTCCGCCCGTCCGTGCGTCTGTGCGCCCGTGCGCCCGTGCGCCCGTGCGGGTGAAGCGGAGGCGAGGACGCACGGAGGGCCGGCGGCGGCGCACGGCGGGGTAGCGCTCGGTGAGGCGAACTCTGCCGGGATACGCCCGGTTTGCGTCCCGCGCGCGTGACGCGCGCGTGAGCGGCGCGCGAAGTGGCGTACGGGCGTGCCGGTGTGCGCGGGTGGCGGGGTGGCCACCTGAGGGACAGCGCTGTCAGTCGCGGCCCGTATCCTCAGTGACCATGCTCGAAGACCGCACGCTCGCAGGGCCGTCCCCCACACCGTGGCCGGCCGCGTATCCGCAGGGATACGCGGTCGTTGACGTGGAGACCACCGGCCTGGCCCGGGACGACCGCATCATCTCCGCGGCGGTCTACCGGCTGGACGCGCGCGGCGAGGTGGAGGACCACTGGTACACGCTGGTCAATCCGGAGCGGGATCCGGGACCGGTGTGGATCCACGGTCTGACGAGCGAGGTGCTCGAAGGGGCGCCGCTCTTCGAGGACATCGCGGACGAGTTCTCCGCCCGGCTGGCCGGCCGGGTGCTCGTCGCGCACAACGCGGTGTTCGACTGGCAGATGATCGCCCGGGAGTACGCGCGCGCGAAGCGCGAGGCACCGGTGCGGCAGCGGTTGTGCACCATCGCGCTCTCCAAGGAGCTGGGGCTGCCGCTGCCCAACCACAAACTGGAGTCGCTGGCGGCGCACTTCGGCGTCGTACAGCGGCGGGCGCACCACGCGCTGGACGACGCGCGGGTGCTGGCGGAGGCGTTCCGGCCGAGCCTGACGGCAGCGGCGGCCGGCGGCGTACGGCTGCCGCTGCTGGAGTGCCGGCCGCTGACGGAGTGGTCGGACCGGCCCGTGCCCCGGCAGCCGTCCGGTGGCTACGGCGGCTACCGGGCGGGCAGTTGGCGCCCGTCCCGCAAAAGACCCGCATGCCCCTATCCCAACCCGGGCCGTTACGAAGAGGGCAAACGCCTCAAGCAGGGCATGCGGATCGCCTTTTCCGGTGACACCTCCGTCGACCGCGAGTTGCTGGAGGACCGCGCGACGGAGGCCGGACTGCATGTCGCCACCAGCATCTCGCGACTGACCAGCCTGCTCGTCACCAATGACCCGGACTCGGGCACGTCGAAGGTGGTCAAGGCGCGGCTGTACGGCACACCGGTGGTGGACGAGGCCGCGTTCGGACAGCTGCTCGGGGACGTGCAACCGGCGGACGGCGACTGAGGGACGCCGGAGCGGCGGACGGCGACCGAGGGACTCCCGAGCAGCGGACGGCGACCGAGGGACTCCCGAGCAGCGGACGGGCGCGCGTACGGGTGACCGGCGGGCGTACGGGTGATTGCCGGGCGACTCGCCCGGCGGCCGCTCGCCCGCGAGGCGGCCACGGCTCACCCTGTGGCGCATGGCCAGATGTGAAGTATGCGGCAATGACTACGGTATGACCTTCGAGGTGCACGCCCAGGGCGCGGTGCACGTCTTCGACTGCTTCGCCTGCGCGATCCACCGCATGGCGCCGATCTGCGAGCACTGCCGGGTGCAGATCATCGGTCAGGGCGTCGAGGTCGAGGGCCACTGGTACTGCGGCGGGCACTGCGCACGGGCGGAGGGGAAGGTCGGAATCGTCGACCATGTCTGAGGACACCCGGCACCCCCTGCGGGAAGAACCCCACGGCCGGGGAGGTACCGTCGTGGGGTGTACCGCTTCCTGTTGACCCGCCAGTGGGTGATCATCACCCTCGTGGCTCTCCTGCTCATCCCGACGATGATCTGGCTGGGTTTCTGGCAGCTGCACCGCCACGACCACCGGCAGAAGCTGAACCAGGTGATCAACGCCTCGCTGGCGGCGCGGCCCGTGCCCGTCGAGTCGCTCACCTCGGTCGGCGGATCCGTCGCGCACGACGCCATCTACCGCCGGGTGACCGCCAAGGGCCACTTCGACACGGCGCACGAACTGGTGGTGCGCCGGCGTACGAACGCGGACGACCAGGTCGGCTATCACGTCCTGACCCCGTTCGTGCTGGACGACGGCAGGACCCTCCTCGTCAACCGCGGCTGGATCGCCTCCTCCGCCTCGCAGACCGCCTTCCCCAGGATTCCGGCACCGGCGTCGGGCGAGATCACCGTGACCGGGCGGCTGATGCAGGACGAGACGACGGCCGCGAGCGGCATCAAGAACGTCAAGGGGCTGCCCGACCGCCAGATCATGCTGATCAACAGCGAACAGGTCGGCGCGCTGCTGCGCGACTCGGGCGACACCTCCGCCAAGGCGGTGTTCGGCGGCTACATCGAGCTGATCTCTCCCGCGCCCAAGGACGGCAGTCCCCAACCGCTCCCGTCGCCCAAGGAGGACAGCAGCTGGATCGGCATAGGGGACATCAACCTGCCGTACGCGATCCAGTGGTGGCTGTTCGCCGTGGGCGTCCCCGTGGGCTGGCTGGTCCTGGTCCGGCGCGAACTCAAGGAGCGCGCGGGGGCGGCGAAGGCATCGGCCGAGAAGGAGACGGAACCCGCCGCGGTGTAGACGCCTGATTGTCCGGCGCCTCCAACGGGAATCCGGACATCCGTGTACCCGCGGATCGAGGACTACGCGCTCATCGGTGACGAGCAGACGGCCGCCCTGGTCGGCAGGGACGGCTCGATCGACTGGCTGTGCCTGCCCCGTTTCGACTCCGGCGCCTGCTTCGCCCGGCTGCTCGGCGACGAGGAGAACGGTCACTGGCGCCTCGCCCCCAAAGGCGCCGAGGGCCCCTGCACCCGCCGCGCCTACCGCCCGGACACGCTGGTCCTCGACACCGAGTGGGACACCCCCGAGGGCTCGGTCCGCGTCACCGACCTGATGCCGCAGCGCGACCGGGCCCCGGACGTGGTACGGATCGTGGAGGGCCTCAGCGGCCGGGTGACCGTGCGCAGCACGCTCCGGCTGCGCTTCGACTACGGCTCGATCATCCCCTGGGTGCGCAAGGCCGACGGCCACCGGGTCGCCGTCGCGGGGCCCGACTCGGCGTGGCTGCGCAGCGAGCCGCCGGTGCGCACGTGGGGCGAGCACTTCCGCACCCACGCGGAGTTCACCGTCGGCGAGGGCGAGAGGGTGGCGTTCGTGCTGACCTGGCACCCCTCGCACGATCCGCGCCCGCCGCTGGTCGACCCGTTCCGGGCGCTGGACCACAGCGTCGTCGACTGGAGGGCCTGGGCGGCGCGCTGCCGCTACACCGGCCCGCACCGGGACGCCGTCGTCCGCTCCCTGATCACGCTGAAGGCGCTCACCTACGCCCCCACCGGGGGCATCGTCGCCGCCCCGACCACCTCCCTGCCCGAGGACCTGGGCGGGGTGCGCAACTGGGACTACCGCTACTGCTGGCTGCGCGACTCCACGCTCACCCTGGGCGCCCTGCTGTCGGCGGGCTACCAGGAGGAGGCCGAGGCGTGGCGCGACTGGCTGCTGCGCGCGGTCGCGGGCAACCCCGCGGACCTCCAGATCATGTACGGGCTCGCGGGTGAGCGCCGGCTGCCGGAGTACGAGCTGCCGTGGCTGTCCGGCTTCGCCGGCTCGGCGCCCGTACGGATCGGCAACGACGCGGTGAAACAGCTTCAGCTGGATGTCTACGGGGAGGTCCTGGACTCGCTGTCGCTGGCCCGTCGCTCGGGCCTGTCCTCGCAGCCGCACATGTGGTCGATGCAGTGCTCCCTGCTGGACTTCCTGCGCCGGGCCTGGCGGCAGCCCGACGAGGGGCTGTGGGAGGTGCGCGGCGGCCGGCGCCACTTCGTGCACTCCAAGGTGATGGTGTGGGTGGCCGCCGACCGGATGGTGCGCACCCTCGAGGAGAACCCGGCGCTGCGCGGCGACCTGGAGGGCTGGCGGGCGCTGCGCGAGGAGGTGCACCGCGAGGTGTGCGAGAAGGGCTACGACCCCGAGCGGAACACGTTCACGCAGTCCTACGGCTCGCGCGAGCTCGACGCCGCCCTGCTGCTGATTCCGCGTGTGGGTTTCCTGCCGCCGGACGACCCGCGGGTGACCGGCACCATCGACGCGGTGCGCGCGGAGCTCGGCAAGGACGGCCTGCTGCACCGCTACAGCACCGACGCGGACGGTGCCGACGCCGCGGCCGTGGACGGACTGCCCGGGGGCGAGGGCACCTTCCTGGTGTGCTCGTTCTGGCTCGCGGACGCGCTGCACATGACCGGCCGGACCCGGGAGGCCCGGGAGCTGTTCGAGAGGCTGGTGGGCCTCGCCAACGACGTGGGGCTGCTGGCGGAGGAGTACCGGGTGGACGACGCGACGGGCGCGGGCCGGCAGCTCGGCAACTTCCCGCAGGCGTTCAGCCACATCGGCCTGGTGAACACCGCCCTCGCCCTGTTCGGGGAGGAGCGGGCAGGATAGGGGCCATGGATCTTGGACTGAAGGACAGGGTGTACGTCGTCACCGGGGCCACCCGCGGGCTGGGCAACGCCGCCGCGCGCGAGCTGGTCGCCGACGGGGCGAAGGTGGTCATCACCGGGCGGGACGGGGAGCGGGCCGCCGACGCGGCGGCCGAGCTGGGCGCGAGCGCCGTCGGGGTGGGCTTGGACAACGCCGACCCCGAGGCACCGGCGCGGCTGATCGCGGCCGCGCGGGAGCACTTCGGCGGCTTCGACGGCATCCTCGTCAGCGTCGGCGGGCCGGCGCCCGGCTTCGTCGCCGACAACACCGACGAACAGTGGCAGTCGGCGTTCGAGTCGGTGTTCCTGGGGGCGGTGCGGCTGGCCCGGGCCGCGGCGGCGGAGCTGGAGGCGGGCGGTGTCATCGGGTTCGTGCTGTCCGGTTCCGTGCACGAGCCGATCCCGGGACTGACCATCTCCAACGGCCTGCGGCCCGGACTCGCCGGGTTCGCCAAGTCCCTCGCGGACGAGCTGGGACCGCGCGGCATCCGGGTCGTCGGTCTGCTTCCGGCCCGCATCGACACGGACCGCGTGCGCGAGCTGGACGGGCTCTCGGCGGACCCGGAGGCGACCCGCGTGGCGAACGAGTCCCGGATCCCCCTGCGCCGGTACGGCACCCCGGAGGAGTTCGGCCGCGCGGCGGCGTTCCTCCTGTCCCCGGCGGCGTCCTACCTGACCGGCATCATGCTCCCGGTCGACGGCGGCGCCCGACACGGCTTCTGAGCCCCGCCGGGCCCGTGGGCGCGCGCGGGCGGTCACCTGCCCGCCGGGCCCACACGACGGCGCCGTCCCTTCCGGGACCGGCCGCGCCCCGGGGCTGCCTGAGCGCGGCCCCGTCGGATGGGTGCACAGCAGGGGGACGGGCGGCACCATGAAGACGGCGGGCGCGGCGGGCGCGAACCGGCCGCTACGCCCCGGCCACGTCCGACAGCGGCCGGACGACGCGTCGGCGCGCGTGTCTGCTCGGGGCGGCTCACCCGCCGCCGAGCCCCGTCGAGGCCCGCCGGCTCGAGCGCAAGGCAGGTCCGGCGCCCGGGCCCGACGGCGCCTGCCTCCGCCTGGGCGGAGCCGTACGCCGTCGGAACCAGCACGGGCCGAGACGGGCACGCCGGCTCGGCGCGCGACGTCGGCACCCGGAGATGGCCGACGCGGTGAGGACGCCCGGGACGCCCGCGCCGACCGGTCACATCCAGCAGGCGACTGGACGTGACAGAGCCGTCTGGTCCACTGGCGCGCCTCGCTCGGCCGCGCCTACCCGCCTAGACCGGCCACATCGCTCAGGCGGCGCGTGCAACGGCCCGAGTCCGGTCCCGACGGGATACGACCACCGCGGCGACCAGGCGACGGCTGGACGTGACAGGGCCGTCTGGTCCACTGGCGCGCCTCGCTCGGCCGCAACTACCCGCCGAGGACGGCCACATCGCTCAGGCGGCGCGTACAACGGCCCGAGTCCGGTCCCGACGGGACGCGACCACCGCCGCAACCGGGCGGCGGCTGGACGTGACGGGACCGTCTGGTCCACTGGCGCGCCCCGCTCGGCCGCGACTACTCGCCGAGGACGGCCAAGTCGCGCGGGCGGCGCGTGGAACGGCCCGAGTCCGGTGAGGCCGGCGGGCGGCGGCCGGATGTGAGCAGGCCCCCGGTCTGCCGGCGGGCGCAGTTCGGGCGCGGGTTACTCGCCGAGGCCGGCCAGGTCGCGCAGGCGGCGGGCCTGGGACTGGCGTTCGGCGGTGCGTTGAGCCTCGTAGGTGTGGGTCTGGGCGCTCTGGAGCAGGGCCTTGGTCTCGATCACCGCGTCGCGGGGCGCGGCGAGGATCGCCGAGGCCAGGTCGTTGACCGCCGCGTCGAGCTGGTCGCGGGGCACGGCGAGGTTGGCCAGCCCGGTGTTCACCGCCTCCTCGGCGGTCACGAACCGGCCCGTCACGCAGATCTCCAGGGCGCGGGCATAGCCGACCAGCCCCACCAGCGGATGCGTGCCGGTGAGGTCCGGTACCAGCCCGAGGCTGGTCTCGCGCATCGCGAACTGCACGTCGTCGGCGACGACGCGCAGATCACAGGCGAGCGCCAGCTGGAAGCCCGCCCCGATGGCGTGCCCCTGGACCGCGGCGACGGACACGAGGTCGCTGCGCCGCCACCAGGTGAACGCCTCCTGGTACTCCGCGATGGTCGCGTCCAGCTCGGCGTCGCTGCCGCGTGCGAGGTCGATGAACGACGGCTCGCCGTCGAAGCCCTCCGGCGTGAACGCCTGCCGGTCGAGGCCGGCGGAGAAGGACTTGCCCTCCGCGCGCAGCAGCACGACACGGACGGAGCCCGGCAGCAGCCGCCCGGCCTCGGCGAGCGTCCGCCACAGGGCGGGGCTCTGCGCGTTGCGCTTGGCCGGATTGGTCAGCGTCACCGTGGCGATCGAGTCGTCCACGGTGAGCCGCACGCCGTCCTTGTCGAGTACGTCGGATACTGGGTCACGTACCGGGTCGAGGTCGTGCTCGGGCGAAGCCATGGTGCGCCTCCGATGGGTGCGGTCGTCCAGGATGCCAGCGCGGGCATCCTAAGTGACTGCACAGTAACCACCCGGCCGTTCGGCTGCCCGACCGGGTGGTCACCATCGAAGCCGATGGGCTCTCCCGAGGTCAGGCCGACGGGGCCTTCTTGCCCCGCGTCGCCCCGCCACGCCCACGGAGCGTGACGCCCGACTCGCTGAGCATCCGGTGCACGAAGCCATACGAGCGGCCGGTTTCCTCGGCCAACGCCCGAATGCTCGCACCGGCGTCGTACTTCTTCTTCAGGTCTGCCGCGAGCTTGTCGCGCGCGGCGCCGGTCACCCGGCTGCCCTTCTTCAGAGTCTCGGCCACCCGTGCCTCCTCATGGGAAGTGCGCTCTGGTCTCCTCATGATCACCCCTCCCGGGCCCGATGGCCACCCATTCGGCAAGGTCTGTGAGACATGGTTGTGACGACAGGAGTCGGCCCCCACAAGCGGAACCTGATATTCCATACCGTGCCGTCGATACCGCTGATCGGGTTGTTCCACGAACTCCCAGGTCACAGACGTACGACGGCCGAGCCCTTGGTACGTAAGGGCTCGGCCGGAAAATCCGTGTACGACACACCTCGATACGAGGAGATCTCACACAGATGATGGATCACCGATGGGCCGAATGATCCATACGCCGTTGATCAGAGGTTGATCAGAGGCCGAGCCCAGGGCGGGCGGAGGGCGACCGGAGGCGGCGCGGAGCCCGACCGGAGCCCCGGTCGGGCGAGCCGGGTCAGGCCAGGGCGACGAGGTCCGCGTAGTCGGAGCCCCACAGGTCCTCGACGCCGTCGGGCAGCAGAATGATCCGCTCCGGCTGGAGCGCCTCGACCGCCCCCTCGTCGTGCGTGACGAGGACGACCGCGCCCTTGTAGGTGCGCAGCGCCCCGAGGATCTCCTCGCGGCTGGCCGGGTCCAGGTTGTTGGTCGGCTCGTCGAGCAGCAGCACGTTCGCGGAGGAGACGACCAGGGTGGCCAGGGCGAGACGGGTCTTCTCGCCGCCGGAGAGGACCCCGGCCGGCTTGTCGACGTCGTCACCGGAGAACAGGAACGAGCCCAGCACCTTGCGAACCTCGACGAGGTCCATGTCGGGGGCCGCCGAGCGCATGTTCTCCAGGACCGTGCGGTCCGGGTCGAGGGTCTCGTGCTCCTGGGCGTAGTAGCCGAGCTTGAGGCCGTGACCGGGGACGACCTCGCCGGTGTCGGGCGTCTCGACCCCGCCGAGCAGGCGCAGCAGGGTGGTCTTGCCGGCGCCGTTGAGGCCGAGGATGACAACCCGGGAGCCCTTGTCGATGGCCAGGTCGACGTCGGTGAAGATCTCCAGGGAGCCGTACGACTTCGACAGGCCCTCGGCCATCAGCGGGGTCTTGCCGCAGGGCGCGGGCTCGGGGAAGCGGAGCTTGGCGACCTTGTCGGACTGGCGGACGGCCTCCAGGCCGGAGAGCAGCTTGTCGGCGCGGCGCGCCATGTTCTGCGCGGCGACGGTCTTGGTGGCCTTGGCGCGCATCTTGTCGGCCTGGGCGTTGAGCGCGGCGGCCTTCTTCTCGGCGTTGGCCCGCTCCCGCTTGCGGCGCTTCTCGTCGGCCTCGCGCTGCTGCTGGTAGAGCTTCCAGCCCATGTTGTAGATGTCGATCGCCGAACGGTTGGCGTCCAGGTAGAACACCTTGTTGACGACCGTGTCGACCAGGTCGACGTCGTGCGAGATGACGATGAAGCCGCCGCGGTAGGTCTTCAGGTAGTCGCGCAGCCAGATGATCGAGTCCGCGTCGAGGTGGTTGGTCGGCTCGTCCAGGAGCAGCGTGTCCGCGTCGGAGAACAGGATCCGCGCCAGCTCGATACGGCGGCGCTGACCGCCGGAGAGCGTGTGCAGGGGCTGGCCGAGCACCCGGTCGGGCAGGTTGAGCGCGGCGGCGATGGTGGCGGCCTCGGCCTCGGCGGAGTATCCGCCCTTGGTGAGGAACTCGGTCTCCTGGCGCTCGTACTGCTTGAGCGCCTTCTCGCGGGTGCTGCCCTTGCCGGTGGCGATGCGCTGCTCGTTCTCGCGCATCTTGCGGATCAGCACGTCCAGGCCGCGGGCGGAGAGGATGCGGTCGCGGGCGAGCACGTCGAGGTCGCCGGTGCGGGGGTCCTGCGGGAGGTAGCCGACCTCGCCGGAGCGGGTGACGGTGCCGCCGGCGGGGATGCCCTCGCCGGCCAGGACCTTGGTCAGGGTCGTCTTGCCGGCGCCGTTGCGGCCGACCAGGCCGATGCGGTCGCCCTTGGCGACGCGGAAAGTGGCGTTCTCGATGAGGATGCGGGCACCGGCGCGCAGCTCGATGCCGGAAGCGGAGATCACGGACAGACTCCAGGGCGGAAGGGGGCGGGATGGGCGGCTGTGGACGTACCCGCCGTCTAATGCGCGAGGAGAATGGCCATGCGGAACAGTCTAACGGGGGTGTGCAAGCGGTTTTCCCGTCCGCGCGCGGCGTGAGTGCCGGGGCGTTGTCAGTGGCCGGTGCCAGACTGGGCGACGAACCGGACTTTCCGGCGAGTACCGACTCACGAGCACCGAGTCACAAGGGAGTGATCGGCATGGCGGACACGGTCGGCGGACGCCCGAGCATCTGTCCCACGCTGCTGTACGCGGACGCGAAGGCGGCGATCAAGCAGCTCACCGAGGCCCTCGGTTTCACCGAGCTGACGGTCTACGAGGACGAGGACGGCCTCGTCCTCCACGCCGAGCTGGTGCAGGGCAACGGCGCGGTGATGCTCGGCTCCAAGGGCCGCGGCGGCCGCTTCGACGAGGCGATGCGCGGCGCGGGTCCCGTGGGGGTGTACGTCGTGGTGGACGACGTGGACGGCCACTACCAGCGCGCGGTGGACCACGGCGTGGAGATCCTCATGCCGCCGACGGACCAGGACTACGGGTCCCGGGACTACATGGCCCGGGACGCCGAGGGCAACGTCTGGAGCTTCGGCACGTACGCCCCGCGCACGGAGGGCTGAGCGCCGCCCGCGGGCAGGACGGCCCGATCCGAACGAGACACCCCTGGCTGCCGCCGGCTAGCTGCCGCCGGTGTGTACCTGGAAGGCGGCCCGGCGGACGGCCTTCGCCAGGGCGGGATCGGGGTGGGCGGCGGCGAGCGCGACCAGCACCTGCACGGTGCGGGGGTGCCCTACGGCCCGTACCTCGTCCAGCAGCGCGGGGACGGTGGGCTGCAGCGCGGCCTCCAGGTGACGGACGAGCATCGGGGCCTCTCCGTGGTCGGCGACGGCGGCGGCGGTGTCCACCCACAGCCACGTGGCCTCCTCACGGGTGAGGACCTCGTGGGCGTCCTCCGGGTCGACGCCGTCGTGCTCCGCCAGCCACAGCAGGGCGTACGGCCGCAGCGCCGGTTCGTCGAGCACGGCGCTCACATCGGGCTCGGCGGGGGCGCCCACGACCCGCAGCGCCTCGAAGGCGAGGCCGCGCAGCAGGGCGTCCTCGCCGCGTGCGGCGCCGAGCAGTTCGGTGACGGCGCTGCCGACGGGGCGGGCGGCGAGCCAGGCGCGGTACTCGGCACGGGCCGCGTTCGGGCGCAGCTGGGCGCAGCCGCGGAGCATGTCCTCCGCCGCCTGTTCGATGTTCCCCGCGGGGCTCTGGGCGGCGACGCAGATCTGCTCCAGCTTGACCCAGACCGCCCAGCTGCCCAGCGGGGTGAGCGTGGCCTGCCCGTCGCCGTAGGTGAGCGCGCCGACGGAGGCGAGCGCCCGCAGCGCCCAGTCGAGCAGGGGGGCCAGTGCGGTGGCCTCGGCGGGGCCCGCCAGGCTCGCCGGCTCGCCGGCGGGTACGGCGGGCTGGGCGTCGTAGGGCACCTCGCAGCGTGCGGTGCGCAGCTCCGTGACGCGCTGGCGGAGGAGGTCGAGGAGCTGCTCGACCGGGACGGGGCCGGCCGACAGCTGGAGGAAGGAGAGCACCTGCGGCATGGCCGAGACGACCTCGGCGACGGCGGCGGCCTCCTGGTCCCCGGGCTCGGGGCAGGCCAGCGACCAGGCGTCGAAGAGGGCGACCCAGCCGCGCAGCACGGCGCTGTCGTCGCGGTCCCAGGCGCGCAGCCGCCAGCCGGGGCGGGCGTTGTCGCCGTGCACCTCGACCAGGCCGGCGAGGCGGGCGGTGTCCCAGTCGGCGCGGACCTGGGCGACGCCCAGGCGCAGCGCGGCGGCGGCCTGCCGCGCGGTCGCCTCGGAGAGGGTGGCCTTGCCGTCGGCGGTCGCCCCGTTCCGGCCGGGTCCGAGGGCGGCGTCGGCCCAGCGGGCGACGCGGACCGCCCCGGCCAGGCCGGAGCGCGCCATTCTGGCCAGTTCCGCGGGTGCCGGGGTGCCCTCCGGGGGGCGCGGTGCGGCGCGGCGCGGGCGCCGCTGGTTCACGGCTCGGGGGGCGGCGGCCAGGGGTCGTGGTCGGACGAGTCGAAGCCTGGAGTCGCGCGGGATACGGGACGTCACGGGTGCAGTCTTCCGTTTGACGGTCCGAAAACCCAAACGGAATGTCACGGCGGGCGACGGAGATGGCCAACGCAGGGGTTCCCGGGGTGCCCGACAGAGCGGAACAAGCCGGCACCACCGTCCCGAAACGGAACCACCTTGCCCCACTCACCGACGACCTCGCCCCACTCACCGGCCCACGCGGCCGGCCGCTTCCCGGGACCGCTCCGGTCCCCCGGGCCGAGTCCCGGGGACCACTCCACTCCCCCGGGCCCAGTCCCGTCGGGTCCGGCATGCGGGGTCCGCCTGACGGGCCTCGTCCGCGCGACCGCCCGGCCTGCCGCGTCACCTCCGCACGCCCGCCCGGTCTGCCGCATCGCCTCCACACGCCCGCCCGGCCTGCCGCATCGCCTCCACACGCCCGTCAGACCTGCCGCGTCGCCTCCGCATGCCCGGCAGGCCTGTCCGCACGGGCTCGGCACCCGGCCCGGGCATCCGTCCGGGCGCGCGATCGGCGCGATCCCCTCGGCGGCGCGTCCGCCCCGGCGGGCCGTCGGCCGGGGCCGCGCGGGCCCGTCACATCAGTGGGGTGAGGAAGCGGCGCAGGGCCTCCTCGTAGCCGTCGGGGTCGGCGTTCCACATGGCGCCGTGGGGAGCGTCCGGGACCGTGTGCAGGGCCACCAGGTTGGGGTGGCGGGCGGCGAGGCGGCGGGAGTAGCGCCAGGGGGCCACCTCGTCGCCGGGACCGTGGAAGATCAGCGTCGGCACGGTGAGCCGCGCCGGGTCGTTCGCCCGGGCGAGCCGGTCGCCGTGCAGGCCCACGCGGCCCTGCGCGGCGCGCACCGCGAGCGGCAAAAGGGGGCCCGGTGTGTGCCGTGCCCTGGCCAGGGCACGCAGTGTCGCCTCCCAGTCGAGCACGGGCGAGTCCAGGATCAGCCCGGAGACGCGGTCGCGCAGGTCCGAGTCGAGGGCGGCGCGCAGCGCCATGGTGGCGCCGGTGGACCAGCCGTGCAGGACGACCCGTTCGGCGCCGTTGCGCACAGCGTGGCCGATCGCCGCGTCCAGGTCGCGCCACTCGGTCTCGCCGAGGTGGTTCAGGCCGTCCGGGGAGCGGGGCGCGCCCGGGTCGCCGCGGTAGGCGACGTCGAGCACCGGGAAGTGCCTGCGGTGCAGGAACCTCATGATGTTCAGGGGGAGCTCGCGGGTGGTGCCCAGCCCGTGCACGGTGATCACCCAGGTCTCGCGGACCGCCGGCACGAACCATGCGGGCAGCGCGCCGAGTTCGCCCGGGACCTCCACGTCGTCGTGGTGCAGGCCGAGGGCGGAACGGGGGTCGCCGACGTACAGGTTCGGGGTGAGCCAGACCTTGTCGCGCGGGTGCAGCGGTCCGTACGTGACCCGTTCCAGCCGGCGTACGACGGTGTCGGGCAGGTGCGGGGCGTCCCGCAGGACGGGTCCGACGACCGCGTGGGAGCCGTTGCCGGCCAGGCCGTACGTGCCGGGCCGCAGGGAGGCCAGGTCCCGGGTGAGGGTGATCTGGCCCGCGGCCGTGCTGTGCACGGTGAGCCGGGGTTCGGTGGGCAGGGGCCGGCCCGGGGGCGCCTTGAGCGCGGCGTCGCTGGCGAGCCGGCCGGCGGCGACGCTCGCCGCGCCGGCCGCCAGGGTCGCGGTGACGGCCGCTGCCGTCGCTCTGACTACTGTGCGCACGGGTCCAGTGTCGTGGCGTACCCGGTCACCGGCCAGTGGGAGGAAGGGTCGGGGTGACATGTTCCTGCGAGTTCCAGAAACAGCCGGCTTCACCCCTCATCGGCCCGGCTGTCCGTAGCCCCGCAGCCGGTCCGTCACTTCGGCCAGCTGTTCGCCCGACAGCAGGGACGGCGCCATGCCCGGCACCGAGGACGCGGTCAGCCACAGCCGGCACATCCACTCCAGCTGGGCCGTGCGGTCGTAGGCCTGGTCGAGGGTGGCGCCGTAGGTGATGGTGCCGTGGTTCCGAAGGAGGCACCCGGAGCGCCCGGCGAGGGCGCGCAGCATGTTCTCGGCCAGTTCCTCGCTGCCGTAGGTCGCGTAGGGTGCGACACGCACCGGACCGCCGAGCGCGGCGGCCATGTAGTGGACCAGGGGCAGTTCGGGGACGAGTGTCGAGACGGCCGTCGCGTGCACGGCGTGGGTGTGGACGACGGCGGCCGCGTCGGTGGCGCGGTAGATCGCCAGGTGCATGGGCAGCTCGCTGGTCGGGACCAGGGTGCCGAGCACCTGCCGGCCGTCGAGTCCGACGCCGGTGACGTCGTCCGCCGTGAGCCGGTCGTACGGCACGCCCGACGGCGTGACCAGCACGGTCTCCCCCACCCGCACCGACACGTTGCCGGAGGTGCCGACCACCAGCCCGTCGGCCACCGTGCGCCGGGCCGTCGCGACCAGCTCGCGCCAGGCGCGGGCCTCGGGCTCCCGCGCCTCCCGGGAGCGCACCGGGTCTGTTGCATCCGTCACTCGCGTGTCCCGCTCAGCCATGCCGTGATCCTTTCAGCCCGGGGGTGCGGCAGGCCAGGGACAGCCGCTCCGCCGGGCCACGGACAGCGGCCCGCGGCGGCGAAACGGAACCTCCGGGAAGCAGATTCAGACACTCCGAAGACCGGCCCAGTTCATCTTCCGTTCACCCTGGTTACCTACGTTCGACCAGCCAATGACGCTCGAACGATTGCCTGGGTAAATGGAAAGCTTCTCGCTGATCCTCGCGATTGTGGTGGTAACCGCACTCGCGTTCGATTTCACGAACGGTTTCCACGACACCGCCAACGCGATGGCCACCACCATCTCGACCGGCGCACTCAAGCCCAAGGTCGCGGT
Organism: Streptomyces sp. NPDC006393; assembly: GCF_040628575.1. Lineage (NCBI taxonomy): Bacteria > Bacillati > Actinomycetota > Actinomycetes > Kitasatosporales > Streptomycetaceae > Streptomyces > Streptomyces sp. NPDC006393. The sequence continues at coordinate 111,698 of NZ_JBEXZD010000004.1, read as the reverse complement.
GGCCATGTCCGCCGCGCTCAACCTGGTGGGCGCCTTCCTCTCCGTGGAGGTCGCCAACACGATCTCCAAGGGTCTCGTCGACGAGGCCGGCATCCGTCCCGAGGTCATTTTCGCCGCCCTGGTCGGCGCGATCCTCTGGAACCTGCTGACCTGGCTGGTCGGGCTTCCGTCCAGTTCCTCGCACGCCCTGATGGGCGGTCTGATCGGCGCCACGATCGCCTCGGCGGGCGTCGGCGCGGTGCACGGTGACGCCCTGGTCACCAAGGTCATCATCCCGGCGGTGGCCGCCCCGGTCGTCGCGGGCCTCGCCGCGATGGTCGCGACCCGGCTGTCGTACACGATCGGCAGGAAGGCGGACGGCAAGGCGGCCGCGAAGGGCCACCGCGCCGGGCAGATCGCCTCCGCGGGCCTGGTCTCGCTGGCCCACGGCACCAACGACGCCCAGAAGACGATGGGCGTCATCACCCTCGCCCTGATCGCCGGTGGCGCCATCGCCCCCGGCTCCAACCCTCCCACCTGGGTCATCCTCTCGGCGGGCCTCGCGATCGCGCTCGGCACCTACATCGGTGGCTGGCGCATCATCCGCACCATGGGCACCGGCCTGACCGACCTCCAGCCGCAGCAGGGCTTCGCCGCCCAGACCAGCGCGGCCACCGCCATCCTCGCCTCCTCGCACCTCGGCTTCTCGCTCTCCACCACGCACGTCGTCTCCGGCTCGGTGATGGGCGCGGGCCTGGGCCGCAAGGGCGGTGTGGTCCGCTGGTCCACCGCGGGCCGCATGGCGGTCGCCTGGGTGCTCACGCTGCCCGCCGCGGCCCTGGTCGGCGCGGGCGCGGAGGCCGTCACCGGGCTGGGCGACTGGGGCACCGCGCTCGTCGCCGTGTTCCTCGTGGCCTCGAGCGCGGCGATCTGGAAGATCTCCCGCCGCCAGGTCGTCGACCACACCAACGTCATCGAGCCCGCGGCCGAGGAGCCGGCCGGCGTCGTGACCCAGGCGATCGCCGCCGTGACCCCGCCCCCTGCGGCCCCCGCCCCCGCACCCACGGCACCGGCCTCCGCCTCGACGGCACCGGTCTCGACGGACGTGTCCCCCGCCGTCGAGCCGCTCACCGCGACGATCCCCGCCCAGCCGACCACGCCCGTCATCGACACGCCCGTCATCGACGCGCCCGTGATCGACGCGACGGTCATCGACCCGCCCGTCATCGACACGTCCGTCATCGACAAGCCCGTCGTCATCGATCCGGTGCCCGCGCCGACCGCGTCCGCCTCGGCCACCCCGCCGGCCGCCACCGTCTGATCCCCGCACACCCGGCACCCAAGGAAGCATCACCATGAAGATCGACTGGGCAGCCCTCGGCTCCGTCTTCGGCGTCAGCCTCGCGGTCACCGTGGGCCTGGTGGCCCTGTTCACCCTCGGCATCGCGGGTCTGTCCCGGCGGGAGCGGGCCGTCGCGCAGGGCAGCGGCGGCGGGACCCTCGCGGTCACCGGCGCCTACGTCTGCTTCGCCGCCTGCGCCGCCGCGGTGGCCTACGGCATCTACCTCATCGTCGGCAAGGGCTGACAGCCGGTCAGGACCGCTGTCGAACCCCCGGAAGTCAAGAGCGTCCCACCTCCCGCCCCGCCCGCGTCGCCACCTCGGCGAACGGGCGGGGCGGGCTTTTCGCGTCGGCGATGTGGGCCTCATCTCAGTATCCCGTCGCAGGTCAACGGCGAGTTGACGGCTGTTCGCGGCGCGTGGTGGACTGCCGGAGCCATGTACGGCGGCAGGAGAGGAAGCCGGTGCGAATCCGGCGCGGTCCCGCCACTGTCACCGGGGTAGGAACCCCGGGAGCCAGGAACTCTCACCGCCGGTCTCGTCGAACCAGGGCGTGGACACCCTGAGTGAGGACATATCGCCATGCGCGGCTGCCGACCGAGGTCCATCAGCGACGCTCTCCCCGACCCCGAAGTCGGCTGAACCCATGGGTGCCGATCGCGTCTTCGCGTACGGCGCCGCCGCCGGCCTCCTCGGTGACCTCCTCCTCGGCGATCCTCGCCGCGGACATCCGGTCGCCCTGTTCGGCCGCGCCGCGGGCGCCGTGGAACGCGTGCTGTGGCGGGACCATCGGGCCTGGGGCGCACTTCACACGGCTCTGTGCGCCGGCGGCGCCGCCGCGCTCGGTGCCGCCGCCGCGCGCGCCGTCCGTACCTCCCCCGCCGCCTCCGTCGTCCTGACCGGCGCCGCCACCTGGGCCGTGGTCGGCGGGACCTCCCTCGCCCGGGAGGCGCGCACCATCGGGCGCGCGCTGGAAGCGGGCGACGTGGCGGCGGCCCGGGCGCGGCTGCCGCACCTGTGCGGGCGGGATCCACAGGCGCTCGACGCCGACGGGATCGCCCGGGCGGTCGTGGAGTCGGTCGCCGAGAACACCTCCGACGCCGTGGTGGGCGCGCTGGTGTGGGGCGCCGCCGCCGGGGTGCCGGGGCTCGCCGCGTTCCGGGCCGTCAACACCCTGGACGCCATGGTCGGGCACAGGTCACCCCGGTACCGGCGCTTCGGCTGGGCCTCGGCCCGCCTGGACGACCTCGCCGGATGGCCGGGTGCGCGGCTCACCGCCGTCCTCGCGGCCGTGGCCGGCCCGGACCCGCGGGGCGCCCTGCGCGCCTGGCGCGCCGACGCCGGCCGGCACCCGAGCCCCAACGCCGGTCCGGTCGAGGCCTCGTTCGCGGGGGCGCTCGGGGTGCGGATGGGCGGCACGTTGTCGTACGGGGGGCGCGTGGAGCACCGGCCGGTGCTCAACGGCGCCGGGCGCGCCGTGCGGGTCGGTGACATCGAGCGGGCCGTACGGCTCTCACGGCGCGTGAGCTGGCTCGCGCTCGGCACCTGCGCCGCCGTCAGGCTCCTGTGCAACCGCGGCGACCGCGGCAGCCACGGCATTCACAGCAACCGTCGGACGAAGGGACGTACGTCATGAGCGGCGGTCTGCTCGTCGCCGGCACCACCTCCGACGCCGGGAAGAGCGTCGTCACGGCCGGGATCTGCCGGTGGCTGGTGCGGCAAGGCGTCAAGGTCGCGCCCTTCAAGGCGCAGAACATGTCCCTCAACTCCTTCGTCACGCGCGAGGGCGCGGAGATCGGGCGGGCGCAGGCCATGCAGGCCCAGGCCTGCCGGATCGAGCCGACCGCGCTGATGAACCCGGTGCTGCTCAAGCCGGGCGGGGAGCGGAGCAGCCAGGTGGTGCTGCTGGGCAGGCCGGTGGGCGAGATGAGCGCGCGCGGCTACCACGGCGGACGCCAGCAGAAGCTCCTGGGCACCGTGCTGGACTGCCTCACCGAGCTGCGGGGCACGTATGACGCCGTGATCTGTGAGGGGGCGGGGTCTCCGGCGGAGATCAATCTGCGCCGGACGGACATCGTGAACATGGGGATCGCGCGGAACGCGCGGCTTCCCGTGCTGGTCGTCGGGGACATCGACCGCGGCGGTGTCTTCGCCTCGTTCTTCGGGACCATCGCGCTGCTCTCACCGGAGGACCAGGCGCTCGTCGCCGGGTTCCTCGTCAACAAGTTCCGCGGGGACGTCAGCCTGCTGGAGCCCGGACTGGACATGCTCCGGGACCTCACCGGGCGGCGCACGTACGGCGTCCTGCCCTTCCGGCACGGGCTCGGCATCGACGAGGAGGACGGGCTGCGTGTGTCCCTGCGGGGCACCGTCCGCGAGTCCACCGTGGCCCCGCCCGTCGGCGAGGACGTGCTGCGCGTCGCCGTGTGCGCGATCCCGCTGATGTCCAACTTCACCGACGTGGACGCGCTCGCCGCCGAGCCCGGTGTCGTCGTGCGGTTCGTGGACCGTCCGGAGGAGCTGGCCGACGCCGACCTGGTGGTGGTCCCGGGCACGCGCGGGACCGTACGGGCGCTTCAGTGGCTGCGCGAGCGCGGACTCGCGGACGCACTGGTCCGGCGGGCCACCGACGGGCGCCCGGTCCTCGGGATCTGCGGCGGCTTCCAGATCCTCGGCGAGCACATCGAGGACGAGGTGGAGTCGCGCGCCGGGGCCGTCCCCGGGCTCGGTGTGCTGCCCGTCCGGGTGCGGTTCGCCCGCGAGAAGACCCTCACCCGGCCGGTGGGCGAGGCCCTCGGGGAACGGGTCGAGGGGTACGAGATCCATCATGGGGTCGCCGAAGTGACCGGCGGTGAGCCCTTCCTGGACGGCTGCCGGGTCGGCCGGACCTGGGGCACGCACTGGCACGGTGCGCTGGAGTCGGACGCCTTCCGGCGGGCGTTCCTGCGCGAGGTCGCGGCCGCCGCGGGCCGCCGTTTCACACCGGCCCCGGACACCTCGTTCGCCGCGCTGCGCGAGGAGCAGCTGGACCGGCTCGGCGACCTGATCGAACAGCACGCGGACACGGACGCGCTGTGGCGGCTCATCGAGTCGGGCGCGCCGCAAGGACTGCCTTTCATCCCCCCGGGAGCGCCCGCATGAGCACAGTGTTGTTGTTGTCGACCGCCGACACGGATCTGCTGGCGGCCCGCGCCTCCGGCGCCTCCTACCGGATCGGCAACCCCACCCGGGTGGACGTGGCGCGGGAGCTGCCCGGCCTGCTCGACGGCGCGGACCTCGCCGTCGTACGGCTGCTCGGCGGCAAGCGCGCCTGGGAGGAGGGGCTGGCCGCGCTGAGGGTGTCCGGGGTCCCGACGGTGCTGCTGGGCGGGGAGGCCGTGCCGGACGCCGAACTGATGGCCGAGTCGTCCGTGCCGGCCGGTGTGGTGGCCGAGGCCCTCAGGTACCTGGTCGAGGGCGGCCCCGCGAACCTGCTCGAGCTGTCCCGGTTCCTGTCCGACACCGTGCTGCTGACCGGCGAGGGCTTCGACGAGCCGCGGAAGATGCCGGAGCACGGCGTCCACGGCTCCCCCGAGCTCCGGGACGGCCGTCCGACCGTCGGCGTGCTCTTCTACCGCGCCCACGAACTCAGCGGGAACACCGCCTTCGTGGACACCCTGTGCGAGGCGATCGAGGCCCGGGGTGCCAACGCGCTGCCGGTGTACTGCGGTTCGCTGCGCGGCGCGGACGCCGGGCTGTACGAGCTGCTGGGGCGGGCCGACGCCCTGGTCGCGACCGTGCTCGCCGCCGGCGGCACGCACGCCTCGCAGGCGTCGGCGGGCGGAGACGAGGAGTCCTGGGACGTCGGCGCGCTGGGCGACCTCGACATCCCCGTCCTGCAAGGGCTGTGCCTGACGTCGTCGAAGCGCGCCTGGGACGAGTCCGACGCCGCCCTGTCCCCCATGGACGCGGCGATGCAGGTCGCGATCCCGGAGTTCGACGGCCGGCTGATCACCGTGCCGTTCTCCTTCAAGGAGCAGGGTCCGGACGACGTGCCGGTGTACGTCGCCGACCCGGAGCGGGCCGCCCGGGTGGCCGGGATCGCCGTACGGCACGCGCGGTTGAGGCACAAGCCGAACGCGGACAAGAAGCTCGCACTGGTCTTCACCGCGTACCCGACGAAGCACTCGCGCGTCGGCAACGCGGTGGGGCTGGACACGCCGGCTTCGGCGGTACGGGTGCTCGACGCGCTCAGGGACGCCGGGTACTCGCTCACCGAATACCCCTCCGGCGGCGACGACTTGATCCACCGGCTCATCGAGGCCGGCGGTCACGACGTGGAGTGGCTGACGGAGGAGCAGCTGGCCGCCGCGCCCGCACGGGTGCCGCTCGCCGACTACCGGGCGTGGTTCGACAAGCTCGACCCGGAGCTGAGGGACGGGATGCTTCAGGCGTGGGGCGAGCCGCCGGGTTCGCTCTACGTCGACGGCGACGACATCGTGCTGGCGTCGCTGCGGTTCGGGAACGTCGTCGTGATGATCCAGCCGCCGCGCGGCTTCGGCGAGAACCCGATCGCGATCTATCACGACCCGGACATGCCGCCCTCGCACCACTACATGGCGGCCTACCGCTGGCTGGAGAACAGTTTCGGCGCCGACGCGATCGTGCACATGGGCAAGCACGGCACGATGGAGTGGCTGCCGGGCAAGGGGCTCGGGCTGTCGGGCGGCTGCGCCCCGGACGCGGTCCTCGGCGACCTTCCGCTGATCTACCCGTTCATCGTCAACGACCCCGGTGAGGGCACCCAGGCCAAGCGGCGCGGGCACGCCACGGTCGTCGACCACCTCGTGCCGCCGATGGCGCGCGCCGACACCTACGGCGATCTGGCCAAGCTGGAGCAGCTGCTGGACGAGTACGCGCTGGTGAGCGACCTCGACCCGGCGAAGGCACCGGCGGTGCGGGCGCAGATCTGGACACTGGTGAAGGCCGCCGAGCTCCACCACGACCTGCACGTGGCCGAGCAGCCGGACGACGACGAGTTCGACGAGTTCGTCATGCACATCGACGGCTATCTGTGCGAGATCAAGGACGTGCAGATCAGGGACGGTCTCCACATCCTCGGCGGCGGCCCGGTCGGCGAGCCGCGCGTGAACCTCGTCCTCGCCGTACTGCGCGCCTCGCAGGTGTGGGGCGGGCAGGCGAACGCCCTGCCGGGCCTGAGGGCTTGCCTGGCCGACCGTTTCGGGCTGGTGGAGAAGGAGTTGCTGGCCGAGCCGGGCGCCCCGGTGAAGGTGCCGGTGGAGCTGACGGACCTGGTGGACGGGCCGTCCCGTACGGCGGCGGACGCGATCGACCTGCTGGAGCAGCTGTGCCGGCGGATCGCGGAGAGCTTGGAGGGACGGGCCTGGGACCGCACGGCCGTACGGGCGGTCCTGGATGAGGCGCTCGGCACCGAGCTCCCGGACGCCGTCGCGGTGCTGGAGTTCGCCTGCGACGAGGTCGTGCCCCGGCTGGCGCGGACCACCGACGAGATCGGGCACATCCTGCGGGCGCTGGACGGCGGTTACGTCCCGGCGGGTCCGTCGGGCTCGCCGACCCGCGGTCTGGTCAACGTGCTTCCGACGGGCCGGAACTTCTACTCCGTCGACCCCAAGGCGATTCCCTCCCGGCTCAGCTGGGAGGTCGGGCAGTCGCTCGCGGACTCTCTCGTCCAGCGGTATCTGGCCGACACCGGGGAGTACCCGAAGTCCGTCGGGCTGACGGTGTGGGGCACGTCCGCGATGCGCACCCAGGGCGACGACATCGCCGAGATCCTGGCACTCCTGGGCTGCCGGCCCGTGTGGGACGACGCCTCGCGGCGGGTGACGGGCTTCGAGGTGGTCCCCCTGGCCGAGCTGGGCCGGCCGCGCATCGACGTCACGGTCCGGATCTCCGGGTTCTTCCGGGACGCGTTCCCGCACGTCGTCGGCCTGATCGACGACGCGGTACGGGCCGTGGCCGAGCTGGACGAGCCCGCCGGGAGCAACTTCGTGAAGGCGCACGCCGACGAGGACACCGCCGCGCACGGCGACCGGCGCCGGGCCACGGCCCGGATCTTCGGCTCCAAGCCGGGCGCGTACGGCGCGGGTCTGCTGCCGCTGATCGACGCCCGGAACTGGCGCAGCGACGCGGACCTGGCCGAGGTGTACGCGGTCTGGGGCGGCTACGCCTACGGGCGCGGGCTCGACGGGCGGGCGGCGCGCGGGGACATGGAGACCGCGTTCCGGCGGATCGCGGTCGCCGCGAAGAACGTCGACACCCGCGAGCACGACCTGGTGGACGCCGACGACTACTTCCAGTACCACGGCGGCATGGTCGCCATGGTCCGGCATCTGACCGGCGCCAACCCCGAGGCGTACGTGGGCGACAGCGCCGTACCGGACCAGGTGAGGACCCGCACCCTCGGCGAGGAGACCCACCGCGTGTTCCGCGCGCGGGTGGTCAACCCGCGCTGGATGGCGGCGATGCGCCGGCACGGCTACAAGGGCGCCTTCGAGATGGCGGCGACCGTGGACTACCTGTTCGGCTACGACGCCACGGCGGGCGTGGTCGACGACTGGATGTACGAGAAGCTCAGCGCGGAGTACGTCTTCGACCCGGAGAACCGGGACTTCATGAAGCAGTCCAACCCGTGGGCGCTGCGCGGGATCACCGAGCGGCTGCTGGAGGCGGCCGACCGGGGGCTGTGGGCCGAGCCGGACGCGGACACGCTGGAGCGGCTGCGCGCCACCTATCTGGAGCTGGAAGGCGACTTGGAGGGCGACCAGTGACCACCCCCTTCCCCTTTACGGCCGTCGTCGGCCAGGACGACCTGCGGCTCGCGCTGCTGCTGAACGCCGTCTCGCCGGCGGTGGGCGGCGTGCTGGTGCGCGGCGAGAAGGGCACCGCCAAGTCGACGGCCGTACGAGCCCTGTCGGCGCTGCTGCCCGAGGTGGCGGTCGTCCCCGGCTGCCGGTTCTCCTGTGACCCGGCGGCGCCCGACCCCGGGTGCCCGGACGGGCCGCACGAGGCGGCATCCGGGGCCGAACGGCCCGCCCGGATGGTGGAGTTGCCGGTGGGTGCCTCCGAGGACCGGCTGGTCGGCGCGCTCGACATCGAGCGGGCGCTCGCCGAGGGCGTGAAGGCGTTCGAGCCGGGTCTGCTGGCCGACGCGCACCGCGGGATCCTGTACGTCGACGAGGTCAACCTCCTTCACGACCACCTGGTCGACCTCTTGCTGGACGCGGCGGCGATGGGCGCCTCCTACGTCGAGCGCGAGGGCGTCTCGGTGCGGCACGCGGCGCGGTTCCTGCTCGTCGGCACCATGAACCCGGAGGAGGGCGAGCTGCGGCCGCAGCTCCTGGACCGGTTCGGACTGACCGTGGAGGTCGCGGCCTCGCGGGAGCCCGACCAGCGGGTGGAGGTCGTGCGGCGCCGGCTGGCCTACGACGACGATCCGGCCGCCTTCGCCGCCCGGTGGGCCGAGGAGGAGGCGGCCGTACGGCGACGGATCGTGGCGGCGCGGGAGTTGCTGCCGTCCGTACGGCTGGGCGACGGGGCGCTGCGGCAGATCGCGGCCACCTGCGCGGCCTTCGAGGTGGACGGCATGCGCGCCGACATCGTGATGGCGCGCACGGCGACCGCGCTGGCCGCGTGGGCCGGGCGCACGGACGTGCTCGCCGAGGACGTCCGGCAGGCCGCGCTGCTCGCGCTGCCGCACCGCAGGCGCCGCAACCCCTTCGACGCGCCCGGCCTCGACGAGGACAAGCTGGACGAGACGCTGGAGGAGTTCTCCGGCGGGTCCCCCGACGACGATCCCGACCCCGACGGCGGTCCGGAAGGGGGCGGCCCGGACGGGGGCGGTGGGCAGCCGGCACCCCAGGGTGGTCCGCGGCAGGACGGCGGTACCGCTGCCGAGCCCGAGACCGGTGAGGGCGGCGACCCGCAGGCGTCCGGTGGGCGCGAGCAGCCGGCCGTACGGGCCGTCGAGCCCTTCCGCACGAAGGTGCTGAGCGTGCCCGGTCTCGGCGAGGGTGCCGCCGGGCGGCGGTCCCGGGCGCGCTCCGAGCACGGGCGCACGACCGGGGCCCGGCGTCCGCGGGGCGCGCTGACCAAGCTGCACCTGGCGGCGACCGTGCGGGCCGCGGCGCCGCACCAGCGGGCGCGGGGGCGGTCCGGGCCGGGGCTCGTGCTGCGCCGGGACGATCTGCGGCAGGCGACGCGGGAGGGGCGCGAGGGCAACCTCGTGCTGTTCGTGGTGGACGCCTCGGGGTCCATGGCGGCGCGGCAGCGCATGGGCGCCGTGAAGGGCGCGGTGCTGTCGCTGCTGCTGGACGCCTACCAGCGACGGGACAAGGTGGGTCTGGTGACCTTCCGGGGTTCGGCCGGTGAGGTCGTGCTGCCGCCGACGTCGTCGGTGGACGCGGCGGCGGCCCGGCTTCAGTCGCTGCCCACCGGCGGGCGTACGCCGCTCGCCGCCGGGCTGCTCAAGGCGCACGAGGTACTGCGGGTGGAGCGACTGCGGGACCCGGCGCGGCGGGCGCTGATGGTCGTGGTGACCGACGGGCGGGCCACCGGTGGCCCGGAGCCGGTGGCGCTGGCCGGGCGGGCCGCGCGGCTGCTCGCGGCCGAGGGTGTCGCGTCCGTGGTCGTGGACTGCGAGTCGGGGCCGGTGCGGCTGGGGCTCGCCGGGCAGCTCGCCGGAGAGCTGGGCGGTACGGCCGTCACGCTCGACGAGCTGCGCGCGGAGTCGATCGCCGGGCTGGTCAGGGACGTTCAGGGCGACAGGAGGGCCGCGTAATGCCACAGGGACAGCCGAGCGCCGTACCGGACGACGGGCTGACGACGCGTCAGCGGCGCAACCGGCCGCTCGTGGTCGTGCACACCGGGGTCGGCAAGGGCAAGTCCACCGCGGCCTTCGGGCTGGCGCTGCGCGCCTGGAACCAGGGCTGGCCGATCGGGGTGTTCCAGTTCGTCAAGTCGGCGAAGTGGCGGGTCGGCGAGGAGCGGGCGCTGCGCGTGCTCGGCGACTCCGGCGAGGGCGGGAGCGTCGCCTGGCACAAGATGGGCGAGGGCTGGTCGTGGGTCCAGCGGGATGCCCAGATGGACAACGAGGCCAAGGCCCGCGAGGGCTGGGAGCAGGTCAAGCGGGACCTGGCGGCCGAGACGTACCGGCTGTACGTGCTGGACGAGTTCGCGTACCCGATGCACTGGGGCTGGGTCGACACCGATGAGGTCGTCGAGGTGCTGCGCGACCGGCCGGGCACCCAGCATGTGGTGATCACCGGGCGGAACGCGCCGGAGAAGCTCGTCGGCTTCGCCGACCTCGTCACCGACATGTCCAAGGTCAAGCACCCCATGGACGCCGGGCAGAAGGGTCAGAGGGGCATCGAGTGGTGAGTTCCCCGTCCGTGCCCCGGCTGGTCGTCGCCGCACCGGCCTCCGGCAGCGGCAAGACCACCGTCGCCACGGGGCTGATGGCCGCCCTGGCCGGGCGGGGGCTGTCCGTGTCCCCGCACAAGGTCGGGCCGGACTACATCGACCCCGGGTACCACGCGCTCGCCACCGGGCGCGTGGGGCGCAACCTGGACGCCTACCTGTGCGGGCCCGAGCTGGTCGCGCCGCTGTTCCGGCACGGGGCGCGCGGGTGCGACATCGCGGTCGTCGAGGGCGTGATGGGGTTGTACGACGGGGCGGCGGGCGAGGGTGAGCTGGCGTCCACGGCGCAGGTGGCGAAGCTGCTGCGGGCCCCTGTCGTGCTGGTCGTGGACGCGTCCTCGCAGTCGCGGTCGGTGGCCGCGCTGGTGCACGGGTTCGTGACCTGGGATCCGCGGGTGCGGGTCGGAGGGGTGATCCTCAACAAGGTCGCCACGGATCGGCACGAGGTGCTGTTGCGGGAGGCGCTGGACTCGGTCGGGGTGCCTGTGCTGGGGGTGCTGCGGCGGGCGCCGCAGGTCGACACGCCGTCGCGGCACCTCGGTCTGGTGCCGGTCGCCGAGCGGCGGGCGGCGGCCGTGGAGGCGGTCGCGGCGATGGGGGCGCAGGTCTCCGACGGCTGTGACCTGGACGCGCTGGTGACGCTGGCGCGGAGCGCGGGTCCGCTGACGGACGCGGCCTGGGACCCGGCCGAGGCCGTGGCCTGGCCGTCCCCGGACGGGACGGTGGCCGGAGCATCCCTGGACGGGACAGTGGCCGGAGCTTCCCCGGACGGAACGGTGGCCGGAGCGTCCCCGGACAGGACAGTGGCCGGGCCGTCCCCGGACGGGACAGTGGCCGGAGCTTCCCCGGACGGGGCGATGGCCGGGCCGTCCCCGGACGGGACAGTGGCCGGAGCGTCCCCGGACAGGACAGTGGCCGGGCCGTCCCCGGGCGGGGCGGTGGCCGGGCCGTCCCCGGGCGGGGCGGTGGTCGCCGTCGCCGGTGGGGAGGCGTTCACGTTCTCCTACGCCGAGCACGCCGAGCTGCTCACCGCCGCCGGTGCCGACGTCGTCCCCTTCGATCCGCTCCGCGACGAGCGCCTGCCCGAAGGGACGCGCGGGCTCGTGATCGGCGGCGGGTTCCCCGAGGTGTACGCCGCCGAGCTGTCCGCCAACGAACCCCTCCGCAAGGCCGTCGCCGAACTCGCGCTGAGCGGTGCTCCCGTCGCCGCCGAGTGCGCCGGGCTGCTGTATCTGTGCCGGGAGCTGGACGGCCGCCCCATGTGCGGCGTGCTCGACGCCACCGCACGCATGACCGAGCGGCTGACCCTCGGCTACCGGGACGCGGTGGCCGTCGGGGACAGTGCGCTGGCCGCCGCCGGGACGCGGATACGGGGGCACGAGTTCCACCGCACGGTCGTCGAACCCGGCGCCGGTGCGGCTCCCGCCTGGGGGCTGAGGGCTCCCGTGCGGCGGGTCGAGGGTTTCGTACAGCAGGGCGTGCACGCGAGTTATCTGCACACGCACTGGGCCGCCGCGCCCGGTGTCGCCCGTCGGTTCGTGGAGAGGTGCCGGACGTCATGAGCAGCAGGCTGATCGGGGTCGGGGTCGGTCCGGGCGATCCGGAACTGGTGACCGTCAAGGGCGTGGGCGCGCTGCGCGCCGCCGATGTCGTCGTCGTCCCCGTGATGGACACCGGGGAGCGCGGGCGCGCCGAGGCGACCGTGCTGCACTACGTGCCCGGGGAGAAGGTCGTCCGGGTGGTGTTCGCGCTGAACGAGCGGTCCGACCGGGCGCGCCGGGAGGCCGCGTGGGACGCGGCGGGCGAGCGGGTCGCCGGGCTGCTGAGGGACCACGGTTCGGTCGCCTTCGCCACCATCGGCGACCCCAACGTGTACTCGACGTTCACGTATCTCGCGCAGACCGTCGCGGATCTGGTGCCCGGCGTGGTCGTGGAGACGGTGCCCGGCATCACCGCCATGCAGGATCTGGCGGCGCGGTCCGGGGCCGTGCTCACCGAGGGCACCGAACCGTTGACGCTGGTGCCGGTGACCGCCGGGTCCGCCGTGCTGAAGGAGGCGCTGGCCGGGCCGGGGACGGTCGTGGCGTACAAGTTCGGGCGACAGGCCGCCGAGGTCGCCGAGGCGCTGAGGGAGACCGGGCGGCTCGGGGACGCCGTGTGGGGGTCGGCCCTCGGGCTGCCCGAGGAGTCGGTGCGGCCGGCCGCCGAGCTGGACGGGTCGCCGCTGCCGTATCTGTCGACGCTGATCGCGCCGCCCGGGCGGGACGGCGGGCGGGGCGGGAAGCTGTGACACCCGGCATGCGGTCGTCCGGCGATCCGGTTACGCGGTCGTCCGGCGATCCGGCTACGCGAACGTCCGGCGATCCGGCCGCGCGGTCATCCGGAGATGCCGACCACCAGCCAGATGAACGCGGCGCCGGCCACCGTGCACAGCAGGGTGGAGCGGGCCGGGTGCTCGTGGTGGGCCTCGGGCAGGATCTCGGCGGCGGCGAGGTACAGCAGCGCACCGCCGAACAGACCGAGATAGCCGCCGAGGACCGGCTCCGGGATGGTGAGGAACGCCGACGCGGCCGCTCCGGCGATGGGCGCGACGGCGTCCGCGAAGAGCATCGCGAGAGCCTTGCGGCGGGCGTTGCCGTACAGGCTGGTGAGGGTGAAGGTGTTGAAGCCGTCGGCGAAGTCGTGCGCGATCACGGCGAGCGCCACGGCCGCGCCCATGCCGCCGCCCACCTGGAAGGCCGCGCCGATCGCCAGGCCGTCCATCGCGCTGTGGCCGACCATCGCCGCGGCGGCCGTCAGGCCCACCTCGGGCGCGCGATGGTGATCACGCTCCTCGCCGCCGTGCGCGGCCTGCCGTGCGGCCAGCAGCCGCTCGACCAGGTGGGCCATCAGGAAGCCGGCCACGAACAGCAGCAGGGCCGCGGGGACGCCGAACACCTCCCGGCCCGCCGCGTGCAGCGCCTCCGGCAGCAGGTCCAGGCCGACCACGCCCAGCATCAGGCCGCCCGCCAGCCCGAGGACCAGGTGGCGACGGTCGGTCACCCGCTGTGCCGTCCAGCCGCCGGCCAGCGTCATCAGGAACGCGCCGAGCGCGACGAAGACCGCCATACGCCCTTGCTATCCGATCAACCCCCGATCGCGCACATCCGGCCGTCTTCCCACCCCCACACACCATGACATTCCGTACGAGAGGATCCGACCCCATGGCCGATGCCCCCACCGGCAAGGTGACCTTCGTCGGTGCCGGCCCCGGCGCCGCCGACCTGCTGACGTTCCGTGCCGCGCGCGCGATCGCCGAGGCCGACGTCGTGATCTGGGCGGCCAGCCTGGTCCAGGCGGAGGTCCTCGAACACGCGCGTGAGGGCGCGGAGATCCTGGACTCGGCGGCCATGTCCCTGGAGGACGTCGTCGCCGTGTACGAGCGGGCCCGTGCCGAGGGCCTGAAGGTGGCCCGCATCCACTCCGGCGACCCGGCGCTGTGGGGCGGCACGCAGGAGCAGCTCGACCGGTGCGCGCGCATCGGGATCGCCACGGAGGTCGTGCCCGGTGTGTCGTCCTTCTCCGCCGTGGCCGCGCTCGCGCAGCGCGAGCTGACCATTCCCGAGGTGGCGCAGTCGGTCGTGCTGACCCGGCTGGGCGGCGGCAAGACGCCGATGCCGCCCGGCGAGGAGGTGCGCGAGTTCGCCCGGCACGGCACCACCATGGCCGTCTTCCTGTCGGCGGCGCGCAGCGGGCAGCTGGTGCGGGAGCTGCTGGAGGGCGGCTACCCGACGTCCACACCGGTCGTCGTGGCGTACCAGGCGACCTGGCCGGAGGAGCTGGTCGTCAAGTGCACGATCGGCACGCTGGAGGAGACGGTCAAGGAGCACAGGCTCTGGAAGCACACCCTCTTCCTGGTCGGGCCGGCGCTGGACGCGCACGGCACCCGCTCGCACCTCTACCACCCCGGCCACTTCCACGGCTACCGCAAGGCCGACCCCGAGGCCCGCAAGGCCCTGCGCGCCCGGGGTGCGAGCACATGACCTCGAGGATCACGGTCGTCGGTACGGGCACGGGCGCGGCATACGACGGTGCGGTGCTGCGCGGCGCCGAGCTCGTCGTGGGCGGACGGCGGCACCTGGACGCCGCACCGCTCCCGGAGACCGCCGAGCGGGTGGTGCTGGGGCCGCTGGCGCCCGCCCTCGACGTCATCGAGGAGTACGCCGGCAAGGAGCGGCGCGTGGTCGTGCTCGCCTCCGGCGACCCCGGGTTCTTCGGGATCGTGCGGGCGCTGGCCGAGCGGTTCGGGTCCGGGCGGCTGGACGTCCGTCCGGGTGTCTCCTCCGTCGCCGCCGCCTTCGCGCGGATCGGGCTGCCCTGGGACGACGCCGTGGTCGTCAGCGCGCACGGCAGGGAGCTGCGCACGGCCGTCAACGTCTGCCGGGCCCGGCCGAAGGTCGCCGTGCTGACCGGGCCGGGCGCCGGGCCGGCCGAGCTGGGGGCCGCGCTGGCAGGTACCTGCGGCGACCGGGTGCTGGTCGTGGCGAGCGCGCTCGGCGATCCGCAGCGGGAGCGGGTGGAGCGGGTGACGCCCGCGGAGGCCGCCGCCCGCGACTGGGGGCCGGCGGTGAGCGTGGTGGTCTGCCTGGACGAGGCGCGGGCGCTGGGTGCGGTCCGCACGGTCGCCGGGGCCGCGGACCTGCCCGCCGGTTGGGCGCTGGGCGAGGACGCGTTCGCGCACCGCGACTCGATGATCACCAAGTTCGAGGTGCGGGCGCTGGCCCTGGCCCGGCTCGGGCCGCGCCTCGGCGACCTGGTGTGGGACGTGGGCGCCGGGTCGGGCTCGGTGGCCGTGGAGTGCGCGCGGCTCGGCGCGGCCGTCGTCGCCGTCGAGAAGACGGCGGACGGTGCGGAGCGCGTCCGTGCGAACGCGCGGGCCCACGGCGTGGACGTGCGTGTGGTGCGGGGCGCGGCGCCGTCCGCCCTGGACGGCCTGGAGGATCCCGACGCGGTGTTCGTCGGCGGCGGGGGCGCCGACCTGCCCGCGATCGTCGGCGCGTGCGCGCGGCGTGCGCGGCGGACCGTGGTCGTCGCCATGGCCGCGCTGGACCGGGTGCCGGCGGCACGGGAGGCGCTCACCTCCGCCGGTTTCGTGTGCGACGGCGTGCTGCTCCAGTCGTCGCGGCTGGCGCCGCTGCCGGGGGACGTGACCCGGCTGGCGGCCACCAATCCTGTGTTTCTGCTCTGGGGCGTCAGAACCCCAATTTCCGACGAAGGAGTTCTCCAGTGATCGGCCTGATTTCCGCCACCGCGGCGGGGGCGGCGGCGCGGGACCGGCTGGCCGCGGCGTGGCCGGACCGCACCCGGGTGTACGAGGGTCCCGTCGGGGAGGCGGTGCGGGCCGCGTTCGCGGAGTGCGAGCAGCTGGTGTGCTTCCTGGCGACGGGTGCGGTGGTGCGGCTGATCGCGCCGCTGCTCGGCGACAAGACGGCCGACCCGGGTGTGGTGTGCGTGGACGAGGGCGGCCGGTTCGCGGTGTCGCTGGTCGGCGGGCACGGCGGCGGCGCCAACGAGCTCGCCCGCGAGGTGGGCGAGTCGCTCGGCGCGGAGCCGGTGGTGACGACGGCGACGGACGCTGCGGGGCTGCCGGGGCTGGACACGCTCGGGTTCCCGTACGAGGGGTCGGTGGCGGTGGTCTCCCGCGCCCTGCTCGACGGCGAACCGGTGGCGCTGGAGGCGGAGGTGCCGTGGCCGCTGCCGCCGCTGCCGGCCTCGGCGCAGGGGTCGTACACCGTCCGGCTGACCGACCGGGCCGTCGAACCGGGCGAGCGCGAGGTGCTGTTGCGTCCGCCGTCCCTGGTGGTCGGGGTCGGCGCGTCCAAGGGCGCTCCGGTGGAGGAGGTCCTCGGTCTCGTCGAGAGCGCCCTGCGGGAGGCGCGACTCTCGCCGAGGTCAGTGGCCGAACTCGCCACCGTGGACGCCAAGTCGCGGGAGCCGGGCATCGTGACCGCCGCCGAGCGGCTGGGGGTGCCCCTGGTGACGTACCCGGCCGGGGAACTGGCGGCCGTCGAGGTGCCCAACCCGTCCGGCGCCCCCCTCGCGGCCGTCGGCACCCCGTCCGTGGCGGAGGCGGCGGCGCTGGCGCGCGGCGGTGAACTCCTCGTGCCGAAGCGGAAGTCCGAGCGTGTCGACGGGCTGCCGGCCATGGCGACCTGCGCCGTCGTACGGCGTCCGGGGCGCGGACGGCTCGCGGTCGTCGGGCTCGGTCCCGGCGCCCGGGACCTGCTGACCCCGCGCGCCAAGGCCGAACTGCGGCGCGCCTCCGTGCTCGTGGGGCTCGACCAGTACGTCGACCAGATCCGCGACCTGCTGCGCCCGGGCACCCGGATCCTGGAGTCGGGCCTCGGGGCCGAGGAGGAACGGGCGCGCACGGCGGTCGCCGAGGCCCGGCGCGGGCACGCGGTCGCGCTGATCGGCAGCGGCGACGCGGGCGTGTACGCCATGGCCTCGCCCGCGCTCGCCGAGGCGTCGGACGACATCGACGTGGTCGGCGTGCCCGGTGTGACGGCGGCGCTGGCGGCCGGGGCGATCCTGGGCGCGCCACTGGGTCACGACCACGTGTCCATCAGCCTCTCCGACCTGCACACGCCGTGGGAGGTCATCGAGCGGCGGGTGCGGGCCGCGGCCGAGGCGGACATCGTGGTCACCTTCTACAACCCGCGTTCCCGGGGCCGCGACTGGCAGCTGCCGAAGGCGCTGGCGATCCTCGCCGAGCACCGGGAGCCGGCGACGCCGGTCGGCGTCGTACGCAACGCGTCCCGTCCGGACGAGTCGAGCCGGGTGACGACGCTGGCCGGACTTGACCCGGCGACGGTCGACATGATGACGGTCGTCACCGTGGGCAACACCGCGACCCGGAACATCGCGGGGCGCATGGTGACCCCGCGCGGCTACCGCTGGCAGGAGAGCGCGAGCACGCAGGAGGGCGCCCGGTGAACCCTGTGACCCGTGTGGTCCATCCGATCGAGCAGGAGTCCTACCGGCGGCTGCGCGCCCGCCTGGACACCTCGCACTTCCCGCCGCTGACCCGGGCGGTGGTGGAGCGGGTCGTCCACTCCGCCGCCGACCTGGAGTACGCGAACGATCTCGTCATGGACGAGGGTGAGTTGGCGACGGCGCACGCGGCGCTGCACGCCGGGGCCCCCGTCGTGGTGGACGTCGAGATGGTGGGCGCCGGGATCACCCGGCGGGAGACCGTCTGCCGGCTGCGGGACGCCGAGTCCGGGCCGGGGCTGACGCGTTCGGCGCACGCGATCCGGCTCGCCTACGAGCAGGTCGGCCCGGGCGCCCTGTGGGTGATCGGCAACGCTCCGACCGCGCTGGAGGAGCTGCTGACCCTGGACGCGGCGCCGGCCCTCGTCATCGGGCTGCCCGTCGGCTTCGTCGGCGCGGTCGAGTCCAAGGCCGCGTTGCGTGAGAGCGGGCTGCCCGCCGTGAGCAACGTGTCCGAGAAGGGCGGTTCGGCGGTCGCCGCCGCCGCGCTGAACGCCCTGCTGTACCACCCCGTTTCACACTTTGAGGAGCAATCGTGACCACCCCGCCGCCCGCCCTGCTCATCGCCGGTCACGGCACCCGGGACGACGCCGGGGCCGAGGCGTTCCGCGACTTCGTCCGGCGGTTGCAGCACCGCCTGACCGACGTGCCCGTCGCCGGCGGCTTCATCGAGCTGTCCCCGCCACCGCTGGGCGACGCGGTCGCCGGCATGGTGGCGCGAGGTGTGCGCCGGTTCGCGGCCGTCCCGCTGATGCTGGTGTCCGCCGGGCACGCCAAGGGCGACATCCCGGCGGCGCTGGCCCGCGAGAAGGAACGGCACCCGGGGATCTCGTACACCTACGGCCGTCCGCTGGGCCCGCACCCCTCGCTGCTGCGGGTGCTGGAGCGGCGGCTGGAGGAGGCGCTGGAGGGCGGCCCCGCGGACCGGTCGGACGTGACGGTGCTGCTGGTGGGGCGCGGCTCGACCGATCCCGACGCCAACGCCGAGGTGTTCAAGGCGGCGCGGCTGCTGTGGGAGGGGCGCGGATACGCGGGCGTGGAGACGGCGTTCGTGTCGCTGGCCGCACCGGACGTGCCGAGCGGTCTGGAGCGGTGCGCGAAGCTCGGCGCACGACGGATCGTGGTCCTGCCGTACTTCCTGTTCACGGGGATCCTCCCGGACCGGGTGCGGCAGCAGACGCGGGAGTGGGCGGCGGCGCACCCGGAGGTCGAGGTGCGGTCCGCGGACGTCATCGGCCCCGAGCCGGAGCTGCTGGATCTGGTGCTGGAACGGTACGAGGAGGCGGTGAAGGGCGATCTGCGGATGAACTGCGACTCGTGCGTGTACCGCATCGCCCTGCCGGGCTTCGAGGACAAGGTGGGGCTGCCGCAGCAGCCGCACTTCCACCCGGACGACGACGGCACCGGGCACGGCCACGGGCACCACCATCATCATCACGGAGGGCACTCCCACTCGCATGCGCACTGAGAGCTCGTACGGGGACGCACACGACGCTCACGACCTGCGGCACCACGGGGACGCGGAGGTGCGGGACGACGGGGCGGCGCTGGTCGACCTCGCGGTGAACGTCCGCGCGGACACTCCCCCGGCCTGGCTGCGGGACCGGATCGCCGCGTCGCTCGCCGGTCTGGCCTCCTATCCGGACGGCCGGACGGCACGGGCGGCGGTGGCGGCGCGGCACGGGCTGCCGGTGGACCGGGTGCTGCTGACGGCGGGGGCGGCGGAGGCGTTCGTCCTCCTGGCGCGCGCCCTGAAGGTACGGCGACCGGTGGTCGTCCACCCGCAGTTCACGGAGCCGGAGGCGGCGCTGCGGGCCGCGGGCCACACGGTGGACCGCGTACTGCTCCACGCTGCGAACGGTTTCCGCCTCGACCCCTCGTCCGTCCCCGAGGACGCGGACCTGGTCGTGATCGGCAACCCGACGAACCCGACGTCGGTACTGCACCCGGCGGCCACGATCGCCCGCCTGGCCCGCCCCGGGCGCGTGCTGATCGTCGACGAGGCCTTCATGGACGCCGTACCGGGCGAACGGGAGACGCTGGCCGGCCGGACGGACGTACCCGGCCTGGTGGTGCTACGCAGCCTGACGAAGACCTGGGGCCTGGCGGGCCTGCGCATCGGCTACGTCCTGTCCGACCCGGAGACCGTCACCGCACTGGAGCGCGCCCAGCCGCTGTGGCCGGTGTCCACCCCGGCACTCGCGGCGGCGGAGGCGTGCATGCAGCCGCACGCCCTGGCGGAGGCGGAAGCGGCGGCCCACCGCATCGCGGCGGACCGGGCCCACCTGGTCGCGGACCTGGGTGCGTTGGCGGCCCACGGAGTGCGGGTGGTGGAGCCGGCCGAGGGCCCCTTCGTGCTGGTGCGGCTGCCGGGGGCGGCGGACGTACGGCGCCGGCTGCGCGAGCGGGGGTACGCGGTGCGGCGCGGGGACACGTTTCCAGGGCTGGGGGACGAGTGGCTGCGGGTCGCGGTGCGGGGGCGGGGGGTGGTAGACGGGTTTCTTACGGCGCTGTCTGAGGTTCTTCGCCCACCCGCCCGCCCGAGTCGGTAGGGAAACAGGCCCCCGCCCCCTTCCTGCCTTCGCCGCTGCGCCCCCACCGTGGCTGCGAGCTCGCGTCCCCGCCTGCCCCCCAACCGTCCGCCTCCCCTCCAGGCTTAGCCCCGGCCCCTGCGCCGACGCGCGAACGCCACCGCTCCCCCGCCCGCTGCCAGCAGCACGGCCGAGCCGCCTGCCAGGTACGGGGTCAGGGAACTGCCTCCTGTTTCCGCGAGGTCCTGGTCCTGCTCGGGCTTGGCGGCGGGGGCGCCCTGGGGCTTGGTGTCGGGGGCGGGGGGTGTGGCGGGCGTCGATGGCTGCTCGGCGGGCGTCGGGGTCTCGCACGTCGTCCTGGCGAGGGTCAACGTGCCCTCGACCTCGGCGACGTTGAGCTTCAGGGGGTTGACGGAGACCTTCAGTCGGAGGGCCGTCGCCGCGGCCGTGCGGGAGGTGGTCTCGCGGTGGGAGAGGTCCAGGCGGACCTCTCCGACGCCCGGGACCTGAACGACGGTGGGACCGCCGGGGGTGAGCGTCACCCTCTTGCCGAGCACCGTCACGGAGCCCAGGACGTTGCTCGTCGCCACCGGGGGCTTGCCCGCCTCGCAGGTCGCGCGGGAGGTGACCTGGTCGACCTCGATGAGGGAGAGCAGGCGGAGGCCGGGGACGTGGATGCGGGCGTGGGCGAGGGTCACGGTGCCCTCGGCCCTGGTCGCGGAGGTCGTCGCGGCCGACTTCGCCACGTCCGCGCGCAGGACGCTGAACGGCTTTCCGCCGTTCACGCCGTCGAGACGGGCGGTGAGCGCCGTCTGTTCGGCGCTGCGCGGCGCCTGGACCTCGTTGAGGGAGACGGCGAGCGGGACGTGCACCGTCTTGTTGAGCAGGGAGACGTCGAGGCCGGTGCGCAGGACGGACGCGCTCGCGCGGCCGTGGTCGGCGGTCGCGTGGGCGGAGCCCGCGCCGGCCAGCGTCACCGGGCCGGCGGCCAGGACGGTGGCCGCGGCGGCGGTGGCGCAACGGCGCGCGGGCAGACGGAAGGTGTGGCCGTTCACGGTGTGGGACCCCCAGGGATGACTGCTTGGGACCCCGCAAGGATTACGCACTGAGAGTGAACGGACAGCGATCCAGCGTGACTTCACTCCATCGTGGGGTTTCCGGCCTGGTTTTCGATTCTTTCGGCACGGGTGTTCCCTGTCGTCCCTCCTCTTGCTCCCTCCGTGCGAAGGCGCTGATGGACGCCCCGGCGCGTACGACGGAGTGCGCAACGAGCGGGGCTGCCCGCCGGTCACGTTCCGTCAACAGGGGTGGGCAACTACCGTTGACGGCCGCCGGGTGGACCCCTGGGCGGACCACCGGGCGGACCGCCCACCGACCACCGCTAGGCCACGATCCTTCCGTTCAGCACCACCCGGCGCGGGCCCGCCAGTACCCGTACGTCCACGCGCGGGTCGCTCTCGTAGACGACGAGGTCCGCCGGCGCGCCCTCGTCCAGGCCGGGCCGGCCGAGCCACGAGCGTGCCGCCCAGGTCGCGGCGGACAGGGCCTGGAGCGGTGGGATGCCGGCCGTGACCAGTTCCTCGACCTCGCCGGCCACCAGGCCGTGCGGCAGAGCGCCTCCGGCGTCCGTGCCGACGTACACCGGGATGCCCGCGTCGTGGGCGGCGCGGACGGTGTCGTAGCGGCGCTCGTGGAGGCTGCGCATGTGCGCCGACCAGCGCGGGTACTTCGACTCGCCGCCGGCCGCCAGGTCGGGGAAGGTGGCGATGTTGACGAGGGTGGGGACGATCGCGACGCCGCGCTCGGCGAACAGCGGGATCAGGTCCTCCGTAAGGCCCGTGGCGTGTTCGATGCAGTCGATGCCCGCCTCCACGAGGTCGCGCAGGGAGTCCTCGGCGAAGCAGTGCGCGGTGACCCGGGCGCCGAGGCGGTGCGCCTCCGTGATCGCCGCCTCGGCGGCCTCGCGGGGCCAGCAGGCGGACAGGTCGCCGAGGTCGCGGTCGATCCAGTCGCCGACCAGTTTGACCCAGCCGTCGCCGCGCCGGGCCTCCTGGGCGACGTACGCGACCAGGTCCTCGGGCTCGACCTCATGGGCGTAGTTACGGATGTAGCGGCGGGTGCGGGCGATGTGCCGGCCCGCCCGGATGATCTTCGGCAGGTCGTCGCGGCCGTCGATCCAGCGGGTGTCGGAGGGCGAGCCGGCGTCGCGGATCAGCAGCGCGCCGGCCTCGCGGTCGGTCAGCGCCTGCTTCTCGGAGACGTCGTCCGCGACCGGGCCGTGCGCGTCGAGGCCGACGTGACAGTGCGCGTCGACCAGTCCGGGCAGCGCCCAGCCCTCCACGGTCCGCACGTCCCGCGCGCCGATGGGGCACTCGTAGGTGATCCGTCCGCCGACCACCCACAGCTCGTCCCGGACCTGGTCCTCGTCCGGGCCGACGAGCACCCGCCCCTTCACGTGCAGCACCGCGCGATCGCTCATGCCCGCACCCTAATGAGCCGCCGTGGGGTCGCGTCCACCCCCTCCCTCCCCCGCCGGCCTGCCTGCCCCTCGGACGTCACCGGTGGGAGGCGGGTGACGTCCGCCGGTTACGCTCGAGTGCGTCGCCGTCGCCCCCGCGGCGATCGAGAGACGACGAGAGACGATCGACAGACGATCGGGAAACCGAGAAGAGAGCACGCCGTGACGCACCCGTTCCTGGACCTCGCCCCGCTGAGCGCCGCACGCTTCGCCTCGATCGAGGACCGGGTGGCGCGTCTGCTCGCCACCGAGCAGGACGTGGTGATCATGCAGGGTGAGGCGCTGCTGCCGCTGGAGGGGGCGATCCGCGCGGCGGCCGGGCCCGGTACGACGGCGCTGAACGTGATCACCGGGCCGTACGGGCAGACGTTCGGCGACTGGCTGCGGGACTGCGGCGCGACGGTGTACGACCTGTCGGTGCCGTACCACACGGCGGTCACCGCCGCGCAGGTGCGGGAGGCCTTCGCGGAGCACCCGGAGATCGACTTCGTGTCGCTGGTGCACGCGGAGGCGGCGACCGGCAACACCAACCCGGTCGCGGAGATCGGTGAGGTGGTGCGGGAGCAGGGCGCCCTGTTCTATCTGGACGCCGTCGCCTCCGTCGGCGCGGAGCCGGTGCTGCCGGACGTGTGGGGCGTGGACCTGTGCGTGATCGGGGCGCAGAAGGCGATGGGCGGGCCGGCCGGGGTGTCGGCGGTGTCGGTGAGCGAGCGGGCGTGGACCCGGATGGCGGCGAACCCCCGGGCGCCGCGCCGCTCCTACCTGTCCCTCCTGGACTGGAAGGAGCGCTGGGTCGACGGCGGCCGCAAGGCCCTGCTGCACGCTCCGGCCCAGTTGGAGATGCTCGCCCTGGAGGCGTGTGTCGAGCGCATCGAGGCGGTCGGCCTGGACACGGTGATGGCCCGTCACCGGGCCGCCGCGGCGGCGACCCGCGCGGGCGCGCGAGCCCTGGGCGGCGGCCTGGAGCCCTACGTGCACCAGGCGTCCGAGGCCGCCCCGGTCGCGACCACCCTGCGCGCGCCCTCGGGCGTCTCCGCCGCCGACCTGGTGGCACGGGCCCTGGCGGCCGATCCCTCCGCCCCGCTGGCGGCCGGCGGCGGCCCCCTGGCCAAGGAGATGATCCGCGTCAACCACTACGGCCCCGACGCCACCCGAGAGACGGTCGAGGCCTGCCTCGCGGCTCTGGGTACCGCCCTGGCCGCCACGGACGGCTCCTCCAGTGTCGACGTCCCGGCCGCACGGGCCGCCGCCGCGGCGGCCTGGCGGTAACCGCCCGGACCGGCCGGACCGGCCGGACCACCCGGCGCTCCAGGCCGGATGCCCGGGCGTCCGGCCTGGCCATGTCCGGGCCCGCGGTGGCGGCACGGTGGCCGCGGTCGCGACACGGTGGCCGAAAGCGCGCGTTCGCCCTCCCGGGGCGGGTCCCGGCGTACGGTGCCGTGCCGTGTTTCCCGGTTTCCCGCAGGACCACGCCCGATACCGGCACCCCGACCGACGGAGGTCGAAGGGGCCGGCTTCCAGCGTATTGACGGGTCACCGATATATGAATGCGGCAAAGTAATTCCGAGGATATTATGCGGGCAGCTTCCCGTCCTCTTCTGCCCCGTTTCCCGGACCCTAAACGCAAAGATTCCGCGAACACTCCGCGATGCAATTCCAAGGGATTCCGGGAGAGTTACGCCATTGTGACGCACCCCACAATCGCGCCCCTTTTGTCCGGGCACGGATGGACAAAACCCCACATCACGTCGGCCCTACGCGCGAACGCGCGCCCGCGTGATAACACAAGCGGGCGCGCCACGTAAGGGCATCCGACGATGCATTTTTGAATTCGGCTCGGTAAGTTCAATTCGCATGACTGCCGCACAAGCAGACCTGCGAACCGACCGCACGGAAATGCCGGACGCCGTCTCCGTCGAGCGTCCCGCCGTCGCCGACGGCGCCGCGCTCTGGCGGCTCGCCAAGGACTCCGGAACGCTGGATGTGAACTCCTCGTACAGCTATCTGCTGTGGTGCCGCGACTTCGCCGCCACCTCCGCGGTGGCGCGCGGCGCGGACGGCGCGCCCGTCGGTTTCGTCACCGGATACGTGCGGCCCGACCGCCCCCGCACCCTCCTGGTGTGGCAGGTCGCCGTCGACGCCGGCCACCGCGGCAAGGGCCTGGCCGCCCGGCTGCTGGACGCGCTGACCGCGCGCGTCGCCGCCGAGCGCGGGCTGACCGCCGTCGAGACCACGATCACCCCGGGCAACACCGCCTCCGAGCGGCTGTTCACCTCCTACGCGGCCCGCCACAACGCCCCGGTCGAGCGCGAGGTCCTCTTCGGGACCGAGCAGTTCCCGGACGGGCCACACGACCCCGAGGTGCTGTACCGCATCGGTCCGCTCGCCCTCCCATCCGCCTGAGCGACCGGCCCCGCCTCACCGTCACTCACTGCCTCATCTCCTCTTTCCGACCTCGCCCGACCTCCCCCTCTTCCCCACCCGAGGAGCGATTCGTCGTGACCATCACCCAGCCCGACCTGAGCGTCTTCGAGACCCTGGAGTCCGAGGTGCGCAGCTACTGCCGCGGCTGGCCCACCGTCTTCGACCGCGCGCGCGGCAGCCGTCTGTACGACGAGGACGGCCACGAGTACCTCGACTTCTTCGCGGGCGCCGGCTCTCTCAACTACGGCCACAACAACCCCGTCCTGAAACGGGCGCTGATCGACTACCTGGAGCGTGACGGCGTCACGCACGGACTCGACATGTCGACCACCGCCAAACGCCAGTTCCTGCAGACGTTCCAGGACCTGGTGCTGCGGCCGCGCGACCTGCCGTACAAGGTGATGTTCCCGGGGCCGACCGGGACGAACGCCGTGGAGTCCGCGCTGAAGCTGGCGCGGAAGGTGAAGGGGCGCGAGGCCATCGTGTCGTTCACCAACGCCTTCCACGGCATGTCGCTGGGCTCCCTCGCCGTCACCGGCAACGCCTTCAAGCGGGCCGGCGCCGGCATTCCGCTGGTGCACGGCACGCCCATGCCGTTCGACAACTACTTCGACGGCCAGGTCCCGGACTTCCTCTGGTTCGAGCGGATCCTGGAGGACCAGGGCTCCGGGCTCAACAAGCCGGCCGCGGTGATCGTCGAGACCGTGCAGGGCGAGGGCGGCATCAACGTGGCACGCCCCGAGTGGCTGCGGGCGCTCGCCGACCTGTGCGCGCGCCAGGACATGCTGCTGATCGTCGACGACATCCAGATGGGCTGCGGGCGCACCGGCGCGTTCTTCTCCTTCGAGGAGGCCGGGATCACGCCGGACATCGTCACCGTGTCCAAGTCCATCAGCGGATACGGGCTGCCCATGTCGCTGTGCCTGTTCAAGCCCGAGTTGGACATCTGGGAGCCGGGCGAGCACAACGGCACCTTCCGCGGCAACAACCCGGCGTTCGTCA
This sequence comes from Streptomyces sp. NPDC006393, assembly GCF_040628575.1. Classification (NCBI taxonomy): domain Bacteria; kingdom Bacillati; phylum Actinomycetota; class Actinomycetes; order Kitasatosporales; family Streptomycetaceae; genus Streptomyces; species Streptomyces sp. NPDC006393. Next base: position 85,437 of record NZ_JBEXZD010000004.1, on the reverse strand, counting down.
CCGCGACGGCCGCCCTGGAGGCCTACTGGGCCGACGGGTCGGCCATGGAGAAGCAGACCCGGGGGCGCGGCGAGCAGATCGAGCAGGCGCTGATCTCCATCACCGAGGAGAACCTGGCCGACGTCAAGGAGTACCGAGGCCGCGGCCTGGTGTGGGGCATGGAGTTCCACGACAAGGCGCGTGCCTCGCGGGTCGCCCGGCGCGCCTTCGAACTCGGTCTGCTCGTCGAGACGTCGGGCCCGGAGAGCGAGGTCGTCAAGCTCCTGCCGGCCCTCACCATCACCCCGGACGAACTGGACGAGGGGCTGCGCGCCCTCGCCCGCGCCGTGCGGGAAACGGTCTGACCCCCACCCGCCCGAACCCCTACCTGTCCGAACCCCTACCTGTCCGAACCCCCAACCTGTCAGAACCCCACCTAGGAGGCATCGCAACACCGTGATCGTCCGTTCGTTCAAGGAGATCGAAGGCACCGACCGGCATGTGAAGGCGGCATCCGGCACCTGGGAGAGCAAGCGCATCGTCCTCGCCAAGGAGAAGGTCGGCTTCTCCGTGCACGAGACGATCCTGTACGCGGGTACGGAGACCGACATGTGGTACGCGAACCACATCGAGGCCGTCGTCTGCACGAAGGGCGACGCGGAGCTGACCGACCGCGAGACCGGGAAGACTTACCACATCACGCCGGGCACGATGTACCTCCTGAACGGCCACGAGCGGCACACGCTCAAGGTCAAGGAGGACTTCCACTGCATCTGCGTCTTCAACCCGCCCGTGACCGGCCGCGAGGACCACGACGAGAACGGCGTCTACCCGCTGCTCACCGAGCCCGAGGAGGTGTGAGGACCATGACCACCGCCCCTGTGAAGGATCTCTACCCGACCCGTGGCGCCACCGAGGTGACCGTGCCCCGCCAGGACCCGGTCGTCTGGGGCTCCCCGGACGCGCCCGGACCGATCGCGGGCGCCGACCTCCAGGCGTTCGAGCGCGACGGCTTCCTCGCCGTCGACCAGCTCATCGCCCCGGACGAGGTCGCCGTCTACAAGCGGGAACTGGACCGGCTGGTGAGCGACCCGGCGATCCGGGCCAACGAGCGTTCGATCGTCGAGCCCAAGTCCAAGGAGATCCGCTCGGTCTTCGAGGTGCACCGGATCAGCGAGGTGTTCGCGAACCTGGTGCGCGACGAACGGGTGGTCGGCCGGGCGCGGCAGATCCTCGGCTCGGACGTGTACGTCCACCAGTCCCGGATCAACGTCAAGCCGGGCTTCGGGGCCAGCGGCTTCTACTGGCACTCGGACTTCGAGACCTGGCACGCCGAGGACGGCCTGCCGAACATGCGCGCGGTGTCCGTCTCGATCGCGCTGACCGAGAACTTCGACACCAACGGCGGCCTGATGATCATGCCGGGGTCGCACCGGACGTTCCTGGGCTGCGCCGGCGCCACGCCCCAGGACAACTACAAGAAGTCGCTCCAGATGCAGGACGCGGGCACCCCGTCCGACGAGGCGCTGACAAAGCTCGCGGGCGAGTACGGCATCAGGCTGTTCACCGGCAAGGCCGGCTCGGCCACCTGGTTCGACTGCAACTGCATGCACGGCTCCGGCGACAACATCACGCCGTACCCGCGCAGCAACGTCTTCATCGTGTTCAACAGCGTGGAGAACACGGCGGTGGAGCCGTTCGCGGCACCGGTGCGGCGGCCGGAGTTCATCGGGGCGAGGGATTTCACTCCGGTGAAGTGATGCCTGGCGCAGCACCGCTCTGACGCGGCGCCGCGCCGACGACCGGGCCGGGGCCTCTTCGTGTGGGACGGGAGGCCCCGGCCCGGTCGTGTCCGTGTGGCCGTTCTCAGCCGGCCAGCACGTCCAGCAGCCGGTCCACGTCGGCGGCCGTGTTGTAGAGATGGAACGCGGCGCGCAGGTTGCCCGCCCGGTCGGACACCTCGATGCCGGCGGCACTCAACTCGCCCTGGCGACAGCCGAGTCCGGGGACGGACACGATCGCGGAGCCCGGCGCCGGAACCGGCTCGTGCCCGAGGGAGTCGAGCCCCTTGCGGAACCGGTCGGCCAGTGCGACGTCGTGCGCGTGGACGGCGTCCGCGCCGAGTTCCTCGATCAGCTCGAGGGAGGCGCGCAGCCCGGCGTAGCTGAACAAGCCCGGGCTGACGTCGAACCGCCGGACGGCGTGGGCGAGTTCGGTGACCGGGCCGTAGCAGCTGTCCCAGGGCCGCTCACCGGCGGACCAGCCGGCGAGCAGCGGGGTGAGCCCTCCGAAGCCGTCGCCGGCGCCCGGGGCGACGAAGAACGTGGCGCCGTGCGGGCCCATGAGCCACTTGAAGCCGACGGCGGCGAGGAAGTCGTGACCGTCCGGGTCGACGGGCAGCCAGCCGGCCGACTGGGAGGCGTCGACGTAGACGCGGGCCCCGTGCGCCCGGGCGGCGGCGCGCACCGCGGGGAGGTCGGCGAGGCGGCCGTCGGCGGACTGGGCGGCGCTGACCGCGACGAGCGCGGTGCCGGGCCGGACGGACTCGGCGAGCCGCTCCAGCGGGACGACGCGCACCGTGAGGTCCGCGCGCACGTGGAAGGGGTTCACCAGCGAGGAGAAGTCGGCCTCGGCGGTGAGGACTTCGGCCCCGGCGGGCAGCGAGGCGGCGATCAGGGCGCCGTACTCGGCGACGGAGGCACCGGTGGCCACGCGCTCCACCGGTACGCCGGCCAGCCGGGCGAAGGACGCTCGGACGGCTTCGACGTCCTCGTACAGGGAACCGAGCGGCCTGCCCTCGGCCCGTAGCCGCACCGCCCGGTGCAGGGCGGTCACGGTGCGGGCCGGGAGCAGGCCGTTGCTCGCGGTGTTCAGGTAGGTGTTCTCCGGGGAGAACTCGGCGCGGACGAGGCTCTCGAAGGTCTCCATGGGACCACTGTGCGGCCCCGTGAAGTCGAAGTCCATCGCAGGATTCTGCGCGACCCTCCCAAGGAACGCTTATGCATGTGCGCTGACCTGGGCGATCAGGCGGCCCTCAGTGCTGGGGCACCGCGCATCCGTCCGGCCCGCAGGCCTCGGCGCCGCCGTCGTCGAGCAGGGTCAGCGGGGAACGCTCGCCCCACGCCTGGGTGAGCGCCCGCGTGAACACCTCGGCGGGCTGGGCGCCGGAGACGCCGTACTTCCGGTCGAGCACGAAGAACGGCACCCCGGTGGCGCCGAGCTGGGCGGCCTCGCGTTCGTCGGCGCGGACCTCGTCGGCGTAGGCGGTGGGGTCGGCGAGCACCGCGCGGGCGGCGTCGGCGTCGAGCCCGGCGGCGACGGCCAGCTCGACCAGCCGCTCGTCGCCCTCGGTGAAGACGGACCGCTCCTCGGCGAAGTTCGCCCGGTAGAGCGCGTCCAGCAGTGCGGTCTGCCGGCCCTGTTCCCCGGCGAGGTGGAGCAGGCGGTGCATGTCGAAGGTGTTGCCGTGGTCGCGGCCCCGGGTGCGGTACTCCAGGCCCTCCGCGGCGGCCTGCGCGCCCAGGTTGTCCTCGCCGGCCTGCGCCTGCGCCTCGCTCATCCCGTACTTCCGGGTGAGCATGGTGAGCACGGGCGTCACGTCGCCCTTGGCCCGGTGCGGGTCCAGCTCGAACGAGCGGTGGATCACCTCGACCTGGTCACGGTGCGGGAAGGCGGCCAGCGCCTTGTCGAACCGGGCCTTTCCGACATAGCACCAGGGACAGGCGATATCGGTCCAGATCTCGACACGCATACTTTCGGCTCTTCTCCAGCTCGCACGGGCACGGAGGCTCTCTCCGCCGATACCTGAACCTTCAACCAGCCCGCTTTCATTCCCCGGCCCCGGCCCCGCCCCCGGCCCCTCCCACGACGTACCGCAGGGACAGATGGTGGTCCCCCTCGGCGGGCGGCCGCTCCGCGTCGGGGACCCAGCCCCGGCGGGCGTAGAAGGCCTGGGCTCGGGCGTTGTCCACATGCACCTCCAGGACGGCCGTGCGCCTGCCGTCGGCCCGCCACTGCTCCAGGCAGGCCCGGTGCAGAGCGGTGCCGATGCCACTGCGCCAGTGGCCGGGGTCGACGTGGAACTGGAAGAGCTTGACCGTGTCCGCCGGTGCGCCGTCCGGGGTACGGAAGGAGGCGATGCCCACGATCCGGCCCTGCTCGACGGCGCACAGCACCTGTCCGTCGGCGCGCTCGATGGCACCGCGCCAGGCCTCGCACCAGTCGGTGTCGTCCTCCGGGACGCCGTCCGGGTAGTACGTCGAACGGGCCCGGAAGTGCAGGTCGGCGATGGCCTCGGCCTCGGCGGGCAGGGCGGTGCGGATCACCGGGGCGCCGGTCACGCGTTCTCTGATCATGCAACCGGGGACGCGCGGGCGGGCGCCGCCGGTTTCAGGCCGGACCCGGCCGGATCAGCTGCCGTCCCGCAGGTCGTCCGGCCAGGTCGGGCGGAACTCGAGGTGGTCGTAGGTCACCACGCAGCCCTCGCCCAGGGGTGACTGGGTCATGAAGCCGATCAGGGCCGCGCCCGTCTCCTTCTCGTCGCCCAGGGTGAACAGGCGTACGAAGGTCCAGTGCTTGCCGTCGCGGGAGGCGTGGAAGGCGAAGGCGCGGCCGGTGCGGCTCACCCGCAGCCACACCGAGCTGCCGTCGACCGTGAAGGAGTTGGCGTCGTCGGAGTGTCCCCGGGTGACCACCGTGCAGATGGTGGCCACGTTCGGGGAGTACTCCAGGCAGAGCTTGGCCCAGGCGCGCTCGCCGACGTGGACGTAGAGCACGCCCGCGTCGAAGGACGCGTTGAACCCGACCGTGACCCGGGCGATCAGCTGGAAGTCGCCCTCGGGCGCCCCGAGGAGGCGGGGCGCGTCGGAGGCGGGGTCCAGGGCCTCACCGGTGGGCGGGACGAAACGGTCCTGCCGGGGACCCGCCCAGCCGGTGAGGACTCCGTCCTCGTAGGACCAGTCGCCGTCCGGGCCGTAGGTGCGCAGGGCGAAGGGGAGTTCGGGGAGTTCTACGTCCATGGCCGGAGTCTCCCAGTTCTCCCCGCACCGTACGGCCAGGGGGTCAGCGTTCCAGACGGCCGTCGAAGCGGCGGGGCAGGCCCAGCGGGTTGTCGTCGCGCAGCTCCGGCGGCAGCAGCGCCTCGGGGGCGTTCTGGTACGTCACCGGCCGCAGCCAGCGCTCGATCGCCGTGCCGCCCACGGACGTGGACGTGGAGGTGGTCGCCGGATAGGGGCCGCCGTGGTGCTGGGCGGGGGCCACGGCGACACCGGTCGGCCAGCCGTTGACGAGGACGCGCCCGGCGAGCGGGGTCAGCTCGGCCAGGAGCTCCGCGCCGCGTCCCTCGCCGGCCGCCTCCTCGGCGGACAGGTGCACGGTCGCGGTGAGGTTGCCGGGGAGCCGGGTCAGGACCGCCGTGGCCTCGCCGTCGTCGGTGTAGCGGGCCACCACGGTGACCGGGCCGAAGCACTCCTCCAGCAACAGGTCGTGGTCGCCCTCCCGGGCCAGCCGCTCGGCCGGGACGGTGAGGAACCCGGCGCTCACCGTGTGCTCGCCGCCCGCGCCCGGGGTGACCGGCGAGTCCACGTCGGTCAGTTCGGCGCGCTCGGCGATGCCCGCGAGGAAGTTGTCGCGCATGCGGTGGTCGAGCAGGACGCCGGCCTCGGTGTCGCTGACGGCGTCCGTCAGGGACTTCACCAGGTTGTCGCCCGCCGCGCCCGCCGGGACGAGCACCAGGCCGGGCTTGACGCAGAACTGGCCGACGCCGAGCGTCATCGACCCGGCGAGCCCGGCGCCGATGGCCTCCGCCCGCTCGGCGGCGGCGGCCTCGGTGACGAGAACGGGGTTCAGGGAGCCCAGCTCGCCGTGGAAGGGGATCGGCACCGGCCGCGCCGCCGCCGCGTCGAACAGGGCCCGGCCGCCGCGTACGGAACCGGTGAAGCCCGCGGCGGCGACCAGCGGGTGCCTGATCAGCTCGATGCCCGCCTCGAAGCCGTGCACCAGCCCGAGCACGCCCTCGGGGATGCCGTGCTCGGCGGCGGCGGACCGCAGCACCCTGGCGACCAGCTCGGACAGCGCCGGGTGGTCCGGGTGGGCCTTGACGACGACCGGGCAGCCGGCGCCCAGCGCGCTCGCGGTGTCGCCGCCGGCGACCGAGAAGGCGAAGGGGAAGTTGGAGGCGGAGTAGACGGCGACGACGCCGAGCGGCACCTTGTAGCGGCGCAGGTCCGGGACCGGCGGGGTGGCGGTGTCGTCGGGGTGGTTGATGATCACGTCGAGGAAGGCGCCCTCGTCGACGATGCCCGCGAAGGCCCGCAGCTGGTAGCAGGTCCGGGCGAGTTCGCCGGTGAGCCGGACCGGGCCGAGCGCGGTCTCGGCGTCCGCGGCCTCCACGAGCTGGTCCCGGGCCGCCTCGAGGCGGTCGGCGGCCGTGCGCAGGAAGGCGGCCCGCACGGTGCGGTCGGCGAGCGCGCCGCGCGCCGCGTGCGCGGCCCGGACGACGGCGTCGACCTCCTCCGCTGTGGCCTCCACCGCAACCTGTTCCCGCTGCTTCCCGGTACGGGGATCGACGCTCCAGACTGGTGCTGCTGCCACCGGGGGTCCCTCCACATGTCTTGCCGCAGTACGTGGGTCATCCCTCAGGGACGTTCGATATACTGAACGCTGTCTCTGATGATGAATATGCTTCCGGAGACTATATCTTCAGGTCCTCGTCGAACGAAGGGGTCAAGGCGATGGCGGCAGGCGAGACGGGCGGCGGGGCGCAGGTCAAGTCCGCGGTACGGACCGTGGAATTGCTGGAGTACTTCGCCGGCCGCCCCGGTATGCACTCCCTGGCCGCGGTCCAGGAGGCCGTCGGCTATCCCAAGTCCAGCCTGTACATGCTGCTGCGCACGCTCGTCGAGCTGGGCTGGGTGGAGACCGACGCGACCGGCACCCGGTACGGCATCGGGGTGCGCGCGCTGCTGGTGGGCACCTCCTACATCGACGGCGACGAGGTGGTCGCGGCGGCCCGGCCGACCCTGGACCGCCTCTCCGACGACACCACCGAGACCATCCACCTGGCCCGTCTGGACGGCACCAACGTCGTCTACCTCGCCACCCGCCAGTCGCAGCACTACCTGCGCCCCTTCACCCGCGTCGGCCGCCGCCTGCCCGCCCACTCCACCTCGCTCGGCAAGGCGCTGCTGAGCACGTACACCGACGAGCAGGTCCGCAAGATGCTTCCGGAGACGCTGCCCGCGCTGACCGAGCACACCATCACCGACCGCGAGAAGCTCATCGAGGAGCTGCACCAGATCCGCGAGCAGGGCTACGCTGTCGACCGCGAGGAGAACACACTGGGCCTGCGCTGCTTCGGCGTGGCGATCCCGTACCGCACCCCGGCCCGCGACGCCATCAGCTGCTCGATCCCCGTGGCGCGCCTGACGCCCGCGCACGAGCAGATGGTGAAGGATGCCCTCTTCGACGCCCGTGACCGCCTGACGCTCGCCACCCGGAGGCTGTGAGCCGTGGAAGTCGTGCTCCGCGAGGTCCATGACAGCGATCTGCCCGTGTTCTTCCGGCAGATGAACGATCCCGAGTCCCTGCGGATGGCCGCCTTCACCCCGAAGGACCCGGCCGACCGGGACGCCTTCGACGCCCACTGGGCCAAGGTGCGCGCCTCCTCCGTCGTGCTGCGCACGATCCTGGCCGACGGTGACGTGGTGGGCAGCGCCGCGGTGTACGGCGAGCCGGGCGAACGGGAGGTCACCTACTGGGTGGACCGCGCCTACTGGGGGCAGGGCGTCGCCACGGCCGCGCTCCGCGCCCTGCTGGCCGAGGTCCCCGAACGCCCGCTGTACGCCCGGGCGGCCTCGGACAACGCCGGCTCGCTGCGGGTGCTGGAGAAGTGCGGCTTCCTGCGGACCGCGACGGCCCGGGGGTACGCCCAGGCACGCGGGGAGGAGATCGACGAGACGGTGCTCACCCTGCGCGGCTGACGCGACGGGCGCCGCATGGCCGTACGGACCGCGCACGGGTGTACGGGCGCCTCCCCCGCGCGGCGGAGGCGGATCGTCGGCGCGCGCGACGACGGCGGCGCGGTGCCGGCGGGAGCGTGGAGGCATGACCGAGTCGCTCGCCCTTCCGCCCGCCACCGCCGACACCCCCGGCGCCGTCCTCGACCGGCCGCGCCGCGTGCTGCGGGCCGTCGCGATCGCGGCCTGTGTGCCGTACCTGTCGCTCAAGACCGCCTGGATCGCGGGGAGCCATATCGGGATCCCGGACGGCAGCACGCTGCTGGAGCACCGCACGGCCATGGCCGTCGCCAACACCGTCAGCGTGCTCCTGGACGCGGCCGTGATCGTGCTGGCGCTGCTGCTGACCCCGCCGTGGGGGCTGCGCGTACCCGCCTGGCTGCTGGCCCTGCCGGCGTGGGTGGCCACCGGACTGCTGGCGCCGATCATGACCGGCTACCCGCTGCAACTGCTGGTGCGCGCGCTGGGCGGGGCGGTGGACAAGCCGTCCGGCACCGGCCGCCGGCCGTTCCTGCACGAGTGGGTGTTCGGGGTGGTGTACACCGGTTTCATCGTGCAGGGCCTGGCCCTCGGCGCGCTGTTCCTGCTCTACGCCCGGGACCGCTGGGGGCATGTGTGGCGGGGGCGGTTGGGAGAGCTGCCCGCCGGGGCGCTCGGGCCGGCGCAGCGCGCGTGCGCCGTGGCGGCCTGCGCGTTCGCCCTGTTCCCGCTGGTGATGCACCTGGTGTGGGCGTGCGGCGGCACCGCGGGACTCAGCGCGGGCCGCGTCGCGGACCGCACCTCCGACTTCTACGTCCTGGAGGCGACCGACGTCTGCTTCGTCCTCGTCGCCGTCGCCGGCGCCGTTCCGCTCGCCTTCCGGCGCGGCCGCCGGCTGCCGGTGGCCGCGCCGCTCGTGCCGGCCTGGGTGGGCTCGGGCGTCCTGGCCTGCTGGGGCGGCTGGCTGTCGCTGGCGTCACTGACCGCCGTGGAGGAAGCCGCCGACCGGCCCACACCGCTCATGAACCTCGTCTACGCTGTCCAGATGATCAGCGGCTTGCTGGTGGCGGCCCTGGGCGCGCACTTCCTCGCCGAGCGCTCGGCCGCGCACGCGGGGCGACCGGACCGGCGGGTGGCGTGAGGGGGTTCTTCCGGCCGCTGCTGGGCCGCGTGGCGCGCCGCCGCTGGATCCACCTGATCCTCGGCGGCGCACTCGTCATGCCGTACGTCCTGGTGGGCGCGGTGATCGTCGGGCCGGTCAGCGGCTCGTCGGACGTGTTCACCTCGCTTCCGCTGCAACTGGCCTCCTTCGCCGTCGGGTTGCCGCTGGCCGCGGTCACCTCGCTGTTCCCGCTGACCCGGCCGATGTCGGTGGCGGCGGTGCGCGCGCTGTGCGGGGTGGACGCCGGCTCTCTGGCCGACGGGCCCGCCCGGAGCCGAGCCGCGAAGGGGCGTACGGCGGCCTGGTTCACGCTGCACCTCGGACTCGGCGGGATCGTCTCCGGCATGTCGCTGTCGGTGCCGCCGTTCGGGGCGGTGCTGATCGTGCTGCCCGTCTTCGCGGGCCTGCGCGACACCCGGCTGGGCCTGCCCGAAGTCCTGGACCGGCCCTGGGCGTTGGCGCTCGCACCGGTCGCGGGCGCGGGGACCCTGCTGGCGCTCGCCGCCTGCGCGGCGGGCTGCGGCGCCCTCCTCGCCCGCTGGGCGCCGGCCCTGCTCGGGCCCGGTCCCGAGGACCGGCTGGCCGCCGCCGAGGCCCGCGCCGCCGACCTCGCCGTGCGCAACCGGCTCGCCCGCGAGCTGCACGACTGTGTGGGACACGCGCTCAGCGCCGTCACCCTCCAGGCGAGCGCGGCCCGCCGTGTCCTCGACACCGACCCGGAGTTCGTACGGGAGGCGCTCGCCGCGATCGAGGACACCACACGGCGCACGGTGGGGGAACTCGACGCCGTCCTGGGCGTGCTGCGGGACGGCGACGCCCCCGGCACGGCTCCGGCGCCCACCCTCGCCGCCGACCTCGACGGGCTGCTGCGCCGCACCCGCGCCGGCGGTCCGCGCATCACCGCCGAGGTGGACACCGACCCCTGGGCGCTTCCTCCGGTGGTCTCCCGCGAGGCCTACCGCATCGTGCAGGAGGGGCTGAGCAACGCGCTCAAGCACGCGGGCGGGCAGGTCCCGGTCACGATCCGCGTCGGCGCCGTGGACGGGCACCTGGAGATCACCGTCGAGAACCCGCTGGGACAGGGGACCGCGGCGGCCACCGCCCGGCCCGGCGGCGGCCACGGGCTGCGGGGCGTCGCCGACCGCGCCCGGCTGCTGGGCGGCGCCGCGCACGCGGGCGAGGCGGACGGGGCGTGGCGCCTGTGGGTACGACTGCCGCTGAAGGGACCCGTATGAGCAGTGCCTCACCCATCCGGATCGTGCTCGCGGACGACGAGCGCATGGTCCGCACCGCCCTGCGGGCCATCCTGGCCGCCGAACCGGACCTGACGGTCGTCGGGGAGGCGGCGACCGGCGCCGAGGCGGTGTCCGTCGTGCGCGAGACACGGCCCGACGTGGTCCTCATGGACGTCCGCATGCCCGAGGTGGACGGCATCCGGGCCACCGGGCGGATCCTCGCCACGCTCACCGCGGCCCCGCCCCGGATCGTCGTCGTCACCACCTTCGAGAACGACTCCTACGTCTACGACGCGCTGCGCGCCGGGGCCTCCGGGTTCCTGCTCAAACGGGCGGACGCCGACACCCTGGTGCGGGCGGTGCGGCTGGTCGCGCGCAGCGACACCCTGCTGTTCCCGTCGGCCGTACGGGCGCTGGCCGAGGAGCACGCGCGCGCGTCCGCGGCACCGCCGGCCTGGGTGGCGCGGCTCACCGTCCGGGAGGGCGAGGTGCTGCGGCTGATGGCGACGGGGCTGACCAACGCGGAGATCGCCCGGCACCTGGAGGTCGGCCCGGCCACCGTCAAGACGCATGTGGCGGCGGTGCTGGCGAAGACCGGCGCCCGGGACCGGACCCAGGCGGTGATCGCCGCCTATGAGGCGGGCTTCATGAACGTCCGATGAGAAGCCGGGCGGACGGGAACGTTCCGCCCCTTCCCCCTCGTCCTTCCCCGGGATGAACGGGATGAACAAGACGATCAGGCGGGCGTCCGTCTTCACACTGCTGCTCGTGTTCGCGCTGCTGGCCAGGGCGACATGGGTGCAGTTCTACGACGGCAAGGCCCTCGCCGACGACAAGGACAACCGGCGCAGGGCGATCGAGACGTACGCGCAGCCGCTGGGCAACATCGTGGTGGGCGGCAGCGCGGTCACCGGCTCGGCCGAGACCAGCGGCGACCTGAAGTACAAGCGGACGTACGTCGACGGCAAGCTGTACGCGGCGGTCACGGGCTACAGCTCGCAGGTCTACGGCGCGACGCAGTTGGAGGGCATCTACCAGGACCTCCTGGACGGCACCGACAACCGTCTGAAGAACCCGCTCGACACCCTCACCGGCAAGCGGGCCACGCCCGGCGACGTGATCACGACGATCGACCCGGACGTGCAGAAGGCCGCCTACGAGGCGCTCGGCGACAAGAAGGGCGCCGCCGTCGCGATCGACCCGGCCACCGGGAAGCTCCTCGCGGTGGTCTCCACGCCGTCGTACGACCCCACCGTGCTCAGCGCCGGCGACGGCGACGCCTGGAAGAAGCTGACCAAGGACTCCGACAAGCCGATGACGAACCGCGCGCTGCGCCAGCCGCTGCCGCCGGGCTCGACGTTCAAGCTGGTCGTGGCTGCGGCCGCGCTGGAGGACGGGCTGTACCCGTCGGTCGACGTGCGGACGGACAGCCCGGACCCCTACACGCTGCCGGGCACCACACGGGTGCTGTCGAACGAGAACCCGAGCGCACCCTGCGAGAACGCCACCATCCGCACCGCGCTCCAGTACTCCTGCAACAACGTCTTCGCGAAGATGGCCGTCGACCTGGGCCAGGACAAGGTGCGGGCGATGGCCGAGAAGTTCGGCTTCGACGACGAGTCCCAGGACGTGCCGGTGCGCGCCTATCCGAGCGTGTACCCCTCCGGCATGGACAAGGCGCAGACCGCGCTCACCGGCATCGGCCAGTTCGACGTCACCGCCACTCCGCTCCAGATGGCGATGGTGTCGGCGGCCATCGCCCACGGCGGCGAGCTCGTCTCCCCGCACATGGTTTCGCGGACCACCGACGGCGACGGCGACGTGCTGCGGAACTACGACGACTCCACCGACAGCAAGCGGATCGTCAGCTCCCGCACCGCCGAGCAGCTGCGGTCGGCGATGCGTACGGTGGTCGAGCAGGGCACCGGCACCAACGCCCGGATCCCCGGTGTGACGGTGGGCGGCAAGACGGGCACCGCCCAGCACGGCGAGAACAACAGCAAGGTGCCCTACGCCTGGTTCACGTCCTACGGCACGTCGGAGGCGACGGGCAAGCAGGTCGCGGTCGCGGTGGTCGTCGAGCAGTCGGACGCGGCCCGCTCGGAGGTCAGCGGCAACGGCCTGGCGGCACCGGTGGCCAAGGCGATGATGCGAGCGGCCCTCGCGGACTAGATGATGCGAGCGGCCCTCGCGGACTAGATGATGCGGGCGGCCCTCGCGGACCAGGCGGGCGGTCGCTCGCCGGCTCCGGCCGGTTCGGTTCGGTCTGCCACACGGTGTTCGAGGCCCCGCACGGTTCGCTGCTACAGTCCCCGGACCCGTATCCGGCGCGCACGGCTGTTCGGCGTCGGGGAGCCGCTGCGAGGAGAGACCGTGGGGACAGTCGTCGACGGCGCCGCCCGCGCGGAGTTCCACGCCTTCTTCGAGCGTCACTACGCCGAACTGGCCCGGCTGGCCCATCTGTTGACCGGGGAACCGGACGCGGCGGACGACCTGGCCGCGGACGCCCTGCTGGCGCTGTGGCACCGCTGGGACCGGGTGCGCGCGGCCGGCCACCCGGTGGCGTACGCGCGCGGGGTCGTGGCGAACCTGGCCCGCACCCGGATCCGCAGCGCCGTGCGCGAGCGGCGCCGGGTCGCCCTGTTCTTCTCGCAGCGCGGGGAGAGGACCGAGGACCCGGACGTGGCGGGGGTCGTCGACGTCCAGGAGGCGCTGCGCCGGCTGCCGTTCCGCAAACGCGCCTGCGTGGTGCTGCGGCACGCCTTCGACCTGTCCGAGAAGGACACCGCGCTGGCCCTCGGGGTGTCCGTGGGTACGGTGAAGAGCCAGACCTCGAAGGGGATGGCCGAACTGCACCGCCTGCTCGGCATCCCGGACGGCCCCGACCGGGTGCACACGGCCATGGCACGCACCGGCGGTGGCGGAGGAAGGGACCGATGACCATGCGGCGGGACGTGCACGAGCGGCTGCGCGCCCGGCTGCACGAGGCGGCGGGGGCGCACGAGCCCGACCGCGCGCGCATCCTGGCGCGGATCGAGCGCGGCATGGACGCCGCGGACCGGCCCGTCCTGCGGGCCGCGCGGACCGGGGCGACCGGTCGGCCGCGGGTGGCCGGGGCGCTCGGCTGGCTGCGGGTGGCCGGGGCGACGGCCGCGGTCGCCGGGGTACTGGCGGTGGGCGGCTACGCGGTGTCCTCCGCGGTGCGGGACACCCCGCGGCCGCAGCGGCAGACCGTGGCGGTCCCGCCGGCGCCCAGCCCCGTGCCGTCCCCGGACGCCGGTCCCGCCACCACCGAGCGGGACGGTCCGCTGCGGGCGGACGCCTCGGTGGACCCGCACAGCAACGACTACTGGGCGCAGAGCGACATCACCCTCAGGACCTCCGAGCCGCTGACCGCGCTCACCGTACGGCTGGAGGTCGCCCAGACCGGCGGGGTGGCCTCGACCGGGGCCTGGCGGTCGCTCCCGGAGCCGGACTTCACCCTCACGGTCGGCGAACGGAACGGGTTCCTCGTCTACACATGGACGCTCAAGGCCGGGCGCACGGTCCCGGCGGGCACGTGGGTGTTCGCGGGGCAGTACAACCACGACCGCGGCGGCCGGAACGCGCGGCAGGACCGCTACACGGCGACGGCCACCGCGCAGGGCCGGCACCGGTCGGTGACGGGCGACTTCAGGCCGCGCGACGGCGACGGCGGCAGCGACAGCGCGTGGACCGAGGGCACGGCGCCCGGCGGCACCGCGCCCGGGGCGGACCCGTAGCGGACCGGCCGCCGGACGCCGTGCCGCCCGCGCGCCGAGCGGCTCAGCTGACGAAGTACGTCGGGTTGGGCAGCTTGTAGGTGCGGTCGGCGTAGCCGCCGTCGAGGTCGGAGTACTGGTCGCCGAAGTTGGCGACGATGTCGTACCCGAGGTCCTCGATGTGCTTGCGGGTGCCGGACTTGTACTGGACGGTGGTGCACTTCCAGGCGCCCGGGGTGGCGCAGCCGCTCAGGTAGGCCGGCGGGTTGGCCGCGTCCTTGAGGAACATGTGGCCGGCGTCGAGGTTGACGTCGGCGCCGACCTTCTTCAGGTTCTCCACGGCGGCGGAGCGCTGGGCCTCGCTCAGGCCCGAGTTGTAGAAGACGGTGACGCCCTTGCTCGCGGCGTACCGCACGAGCTCGGGGCTGCCGAAGACCTCGGGCCGGTCGGCCTGGTTGACGTAGGCCGCCCAGGTGGCGCTGTTGTAGCCGTAGTTGTTCTTCTTCTCGTAGTCCAGGCTGAGCAGCAGCGTGTCGTCGATGTCGAAGACGACGGCCGGCTTGTGGCCCTTGTGCCCGGCCTGGCGGGCCGCCTTGTCGATGTACCGCTTGGCGTCGGCGTCGATGCGCGCCAGGTCCTTGGCGTACGGGCTGTCCGGGGACGCCTGGTAGACGCCGGCGGCGTCCTGCGTGGTGCCGTAGTAGGTGTCGATGTCCTTGGTCAGCAGCCCGATGTTGTAGGGCTCGTGGGTGGAGTTGGCGGTGGACTGCCCGGCGGTGGCGGCACCGGCGCCGTAGAGGGCGCCACCGGCGACGGCACAGGCCGCGGCGACGGCGGCGACTCTGAGGGACTTCCGCATGGGATCTCCGGATCTGGTCGATGGACGTGACCGGCGAGATCGCGCCAAACACATGACGCGACACCAGGTCACGCACTGTCTACGCGCATTGCGCATGAGTCGCGAGGGGCGTTACCCGATCGATACGCAATTCCTTCACACAGGGCATTGCCCGCACGTGGTTGCGACATGACCTCCCCTTGACCCGCCTCCCCTAGGGTCGGGAGCCGCGATCGCGAACGGGGGAAGGACTGTCAGGTGGGGGAAGGCAAGGACCCGAGCAAGGTCCTGGACATCAAGACCGCCGACATCAAACGGGCGGCGCCGGACTTCCACAAGGGCGCCGAGGACCTGAGCAAGGCGCTGACCGTCCTCATCAAGTCCCTTGACGGGCTGGGCGAACCCTGGGGCCACGACAAGCAGGGGAACGAGTTCGGCGACGCCTACAAGCCGCTCCAGAAGAAGATCGAGAGCTCGGCGGGCATCCTCGTGCTGGGCCTGACGAGCATTCACGAGGCCATGGTGGACATGGCGGACGGCCACGTGGACAACGACCGGCTCATCGCGGGCATCTTCACCGAAGTGAAGGTCGACGGCAAGCACGGCGGTGCCGGTGAGCGTTGAGGACGAGGCCCGCAAGATCCTTCTGAAACTGGGCCTGTGGTGGCCGGAAGCCGACTCCGGCAAGCTGCGGGACGCGGCGAAGGCCTGGCGGACCTTCGCGGAGTCGGTCGACGACGTCCGGGGACCCGTGCACCGCAGCGCGTCGTCGATCATCCACCACAACACGGGCCACGCGATCGACGCGTTCGAGAAGTTCTGGGGCCGTTACGCCAAGGGCCAGGACGGCGGCTGGCTCAGCGACCTCGCCGAATCCGCGCGGGAGATGGCCAAGGCGCTGGACAAGTTCGCCGACGCGATCGACGACGCCATCCACAAGCTCTGGGTACAGATAGGCATCGACGCCGCCGTCATCGCGGGTGGCGTGGCACTGGCGTTCTTCACGGCGGGACTGGCGTCGGGTGCCGCCGTGGCCGCCGCCGACGCGATCGTGGAACTCGGCGCCACCCTGGGGGTGGCCGTCTCCGCGACGGTGGCGGAGATCGCGGCGGGCACCCTGGTCGCCGCCGCCTTCGGCGGTGTGGAGTCGGTCACGGTCGACCTCGCCGTGGCCCAGCCCCTGAAGATGGCCACCGGTCTGCAGCACGGCCTCAGTCTCGACGAGATCAACCAGGCCGCCAAGGACGGCATGATCTTCGGCGGCGCGCTGGGCGCCGGCGGCGGCGTACTGAAGGCGGGTCTCGAGGGCGGGCTGGGCGACATCACCCCGCCGCTGCTGCGCCCCCCGTCGCTCCGCCCGGATCTGGTGGAACTGGGCCCGGCGGCCCGCAACGCCGAGCGCACCCCCTGCGTCGGCGAGCCGATCGACGTGGCCACCGGCGCGATGCTGATGACGCAGACGGACCTGAGCCTGCCGGGTTCGCTGCCGCTGGTGTTCACCCGCACCCACCTGTCCTCGTACCGGGGTGGCGTCTGCTTCGGCCCGACGTGGATCTCCACCCTGGACGAATGCCTCCAGATCGACGGCGAGGGTGTCGTCTTCGCCGCGGCGGACGGCATGCGCCTGGTGTACCCGGTACCGGAGCCGGGCGTGCCCACGCTGCCCATGAAGGGCGCCCGCTGGCCACTGGAGTGGGACGGCAAGCCGGACGGCGCGATGACGGTGACGGACCCGGCGACGGGCGTCGTCCGCACCTTCGCCGCCCCGGTCCCGGCCGCCTCCTTCGGCACCTTCCACCTGCCGCTGGAGTCCTGGAGCGACCGCAACGGCAACCGGATCGACATCGAGCGCGACGACGACGGCGTACCGTCCGGCATCCGCCACTCGGGCGGCTCCTACGTGGCCGTCGACACCTGGGGCCCGCGCATCACCGCCCTGCGCCTCCTGGCCGAGCCCCCATCCCGTTACGGCGCCGAGAGCCCTGCCGACGAGGGCACGGTCGTCATGCGCTACGGCTACGACCGGTCCGGCAACCTCACGGAGGTCGTCAACTCCAGCGGTGAGCCGATGAGGTTCGCCTACGACGCCGACGGCAGGATGACCCGCTGGACCGACCGCAACGGCACCTGGTTCTCCTACGTCTACGACGAGCGCGGCCGCGTGACCCGCACCGACGGCGTGGACGGCATCCTGTCCGGCACCCTGACCTACGACGACACGGCCCGCACGACGACGTACACGGACTCGCTCGGCCGCACGTCCGTCCACCGGTACAACGCCGAGGGCCTGGTGGTGGAGAAGACGGATCCCCTCGGCCACGTCACGCGCACGGAGTGGGACGAGTGCGGGGTACGGCCGGTCGCGGTGACCGATCCGCTGGGGCACACGACACGGTACGCGTACGACGAGGCTGGCAACCTCACCGAACTCGTCCTCCCGGACGGTGCGGTGGCACGCGCGACGTACGGCACGCACGGCCTGCCCACGGAGGTGGTCGAACCGGGCGGCGCGACCTGGCGCCACACCTACGACGACTGCGGCAACCTGCTGACGACGGTCGACCCGGCCGGGGCCGAGACGCGCTACGACAACGACGCCTCCGGCCGTCCGGCCACCATCACGAACGCCCTGGGCCACACCCGCACCGTGGCCTACGACGGGGCTGGCCTGCCCGTCGCGCTGACCGACGAACTCGGCCACACCACGACCGTCCACCGGGACGCCTTCGGCCGGGTCGTCGAGATCACCGATCCTCTGGGCCACACCACCCGCATGAAGTGGACGGTGGAGGGCAAGCCGGCCTGGCGGGAGTACCCCGACGGCACCCGCGAGTCCTGGACGTGGGACGCCGAGGGCAACCTGCTCAGCCACACGGACCCGGCCGGCAACACCACCCACCAGACCACCGCACCGTTCGACCTCCCGGCGACACGCACTGATCCGGACGGCGCGAGGTACGCGTTCGCCTACGACACCGAGCTGCGCCTGACCGGTGTCACCAACCCCCAGGGCCTGACCTGGTCGTACCGCTACGACGAGGCGGGGCGCCTGGTCGCGGAGACGGACTTCGACGGCCGGACGCTGACGTATGCGCATGACGCGGCGGGCAGGCTCGCCTCCCGTACCAACGGCGCCGGGGAAACCATGCGCTTCACCCGGGACGCCCTGGGGCGGGTCGTGGAGCATCGGTC
Source organism: Streptomyces sp. NPDC006393 (assembly GCF_040628575.1). Classification (NCBI taxonomy): domain Bacteria; kingdom Bacillati; phylum Actinomycetota; class Actinomycetes; order Kitasatosporales; family Streptomycetaceae; genus Streptomyces; species Streptomyces sp. NPDC006393. The sequence goes on along the minus strand of NZ_JBEXZD010000004.1, from coordinate 67,297 downwards.
CGGTACGGAGGATGTCACGTTCGTCTACGGGCCCGACGGCGCTCTGGTCCGCGCGGCCAATGCGGACGCCGATGTCACCATGGAGCGGGACGCACTGGGGCGGATTCTGACCGAGACGGTCAATGGTCGCACGATCCGGTACACGTACGACGCCCTCGGCCGCCGCACCGGTCGGCAGACACCGAGCGGGATGGTGTCGCGGTGGACATACGACCCCGCGGGCAGGCCCATCAGTCTGGAAAGCGGAAACGGCGAACTGCGGTTCGTCCATGATGCCGTGGGACGCGAAGTCCAGCGGCGTATCGGGAAGGCGGTTACGCTCACCCAGACCTGGGACCGAGGCGACCGTCTCACCACTCAGTCCCTGGCGGCGCATGTACCTGCGGGTACCGAGCGCCTCCTTCAGCATCGCGCCTACGCCTACCAGGCCGACGGTCATGTGACAGAGATCCGAGAACTGACGTCCGGAACCCGCCGTTTCGACGTGGACACCATGGGACGCGTCACGGGAGTACGAGCGCACGGCTGGGCCGAGACGTACGCATACGACGTCGTCGGCAACGTGGTCCACGTCGCCGCTCCGCATCACGACGCATCCGGTGATCGTGAGTTCGAGGGCACCCTGATCCGCCGCTCCGGGCGCACCGAGTACGAGTACGACGCTCAAGGCCGCCTGGTCCGCAAGACCCGCAGACTGCTCAATGGGCAGAAGCGGCACTGGACGTACAGCTGGAACTCCGAGGACCGGCTCACCGACGCCATCACCCCCGAGGGCGAGCACTGGCGCTACGCATACGATGCGATCGGCCGCCGCACCGCGAAATACCGTACGGACGGCTCCGGTCCGGCCGGCGAACGCACGGAATGGTGCTGGGACGGCAGTCAGGTGGCCGAGCAGAGCACGGCTGACGGCAGGGTCAAGATGTGGGAGTACGCACCGGGAACGCACCGTCCTGTCGCCCAGATCGACCACAGACCCGCGGTCCGGCACCCGGGCACCTCGTTCTTCGCCCGGCTGGCGGAGGATGCGACGGCCGACCCCGACCGCGCCACCCGTTTTCATGCGGTCATCACGGACCTGGTCGGGACGCCGGCCGAGCTTGTGTCCGTCGACGGCGACGTGGCATGGCAGCGCCGTACGACTCTTTGGGGGAACGCATACCCGGCTCCGACGGACGACAGCGAGTCCGTGGATTGCCCCATCCGCTTTCCGGGCCAGTACTGGGACGCCGAGACGGGTCTGCACCACAATTTCCACCGGTACTACGACCCGGAGACCGCGCGCTACATATCACCCGATCCGCTCGGACTCGACGCCGGCCCAAATCCCTGTTGGTACGGGCCGAACCCTCTCACCTGGATCGATCCCCATGGACTCGCGGCTTGCCGCACATCTCCCAGAATGGAGAACGGCAACCCCAAGGAGGGGTGGCAGCACATCGACGAGCGGCACATCGCCGGCACCGCCTCCGGCGGTCATGGTGACCTCATGCCCCCGTCGACCACCCGTGCACAGGTGGAGAAAGCCGCGCAGACGATGATCGACAAGGGGACACGGGTATCGGACCCCGCGCGTCGGATGCAGACCTTCGAAAAGAGAATGGTCGTCAACGGAATGCGAGCCCGGTACCGACTGGTCGTCGACTCGGAGGACGGAAACCGCATCATCACCTTCTTCCCCGTAGGAAAGAGTTACACGCCGTGATCACCGTGCAGTTCACTGTTCGCCCCGGCCAGGGCCGACCCAGCGGATTCGACCTGGGAGACATCCACGTCACCGGCGATCTCGGCACGGCGCAGTCGGCGGGACACTCCCCGGACCAAGGCATGATGATCTACCTGTCTGTCGTGCAACTCCTGGACGGCCTGGGCCCCTTTCTGCGAAGCAGCGCCAAGACATACGCGTTCACCGGCGTCGACACTTCCTTCGGTCTCGTGTTCCGGCGCGCGAAGGACGGCGTGTCCGTCGCCACGAAGGACGGTCTCATCGCCCGCACGACCGCACCCGAGCTCGCTGCGGCGATCGCATCCGCTGCCGAAGCCTTGTCCCGCACTCTCCCTCCAGAGGATGCGGCATCGTCCGACTACCAGGACGCTCTGTCGGCGTTCCGCCCGCTCGCCTCGGAAGACCGTGCATGAAGTACGTCACGGCCGTCTGGGAATCCAGCGGGTTCGCATCACCTATTCGGGAGTGCGGCACTTCTCCATCGACTACGCCCACGACATTTACTGGATGCTGGTCGACACCGTGCTCCTCGACGAGATCCTCCCGGACGAGGACGGCGGCTGCCTGCACGAGATCGCGTTGACCGACGCCTCCATCACAGTGCGCTGCCGGGACCTGGGGCAGTATGGCGCAGTGGTGCTGAGGCGTAATCGACGTGACCTGGGCGTTCGACGTACGCGGGATCACCACGCGCCGGGCCGGGTGGATTCGCCGCCGCAACGAGGAGCTGTGGGCGGCGAGCGGGCGTCTCGGCAGGTCGCCGACGCTTTTCGCGACGCCCGGATACCTGCGGTTCCCGGGCACGCTCTCCTGCCAGGGGTAGGCCTCGCGCATGTTCGTGCAGGGAGCCTCCGCGTCGAGGCTGGAGACGGTCGACGAGGCATATGTTTCGATCACTGCTTGAACACGGCAACGGAGTGCGGAGGAACCCCAACCCCATGGACCCGCAGTGCTTTCCGAACGTACGACAGTGGACGCAGGAGACAGGCGGAGACGCTGACTATCTGGACTACCTTTCGCAGCGCGCGGGCCTTGGCGACTGGGCCGCTTTCTCACACGTGTTCATGCCGGAATTCGTGGAAGTGGCGGGCTGTGTCCTGTGGGACCGTGTGTACACCCCGGACAACTTCCGCACGTGGCACGAGCACCTGAAGGGCGACACCACTGCGATCGAAGCGACGCTGAATCAGCTCCGCCTGTGGCTGTACATCGACATCCCAGAGGACCAGGAATCCGAAAGGGGCGCCCTCGCTCTGGCGGAGGACATCGCCGCCTCCTGGCGTCGCTCCTTGCACGAGGCATTCCCGGATCGGGCTTTCGAGGTCAGCGCGACCGAGACCGAGGACGGTCCTGTCGTGAGTTTTGTGACAATGCGAGAAGCGCAAGAGTGATGCAGCATCTCACCATCGGAATGAACGGAGGTCCGCGGTGATCACCGTCGTCTTCACCGTGGGCGGCCTCCTCGCCCTGTGGTGCGGTGTGAACTGGGCGTTCGACGTGCGCGGCATCACCACGCGCCGGGCCGAGCGGATCCGCCGCAGGAACGAGGAGCTGTGGGCGGCGAGCGGGCGTCTCGGCGGGTCGCCGACCCTGTTCGCGACGCCCGGGTACCTGCGGTTCCTGGGCTCGCTCATGGCGGGGGCGGGACTTGTGCTGCTGGTCGCCGCCTACGCCCTGTGGCGCCTGGGCTGAGCGCGCCCGCCCCCACCGCTCCTCGTCCGGTCAGCGGCCCCTCCACGGCGTCCACTCCCCCATATACGCCTCCCTCGTCGCCGAGTCCGCCTCGGAGCGGGTGAGTTGGGGGCGGTTCTCCGGGGCGGTGATCTTCGCGCCGGGGCCCGTGTTGCGGTACTCGGCGAAGCGCTGGGCCTGCCAGGGGTAGGTGTCGCGCATGTTCGTGTAGGGCGCCACCGCGTCGATGCCGGGCCCCAGCCAGGTCTCCCGGACGGTCAGCATCGGACGGGCGGTGGTGTCGGAGCTGGGCACCCAGGGGCGGGCCAGCTTGTAGTACCCGTCCGGGGCCTCGCTGGTGACGCGGCCTTGCGTGACCAGGTAGCCGCGCGGGTTGGCGACCGAGGTGGAGGGGGCGAAGACGAAGCCGTACGGGGCGGCCGCCAGGTCCGTGCGGTTCAGGGTGTGGAAGTGGCAGCCCTCGAACACCGCCGTGGCCCGGCCGAAGACGAAGTCGACGTCGCCCTCGACGTAGCAGTGCGCGAAGTACTGGCGGGGGAAGGCCGCGAGGGACGTCGAGTCGGCGTACAGGGTGTCCTGGTGGCCGAGGAAGCGGCACCGCCGGAACGCCGAGCGGTCGCCCAGCACCTTCAGCGCGACCGCCTGGGTGCCGGTGATGTCCGGGTGGTCGGCGCGCAGCCAGTCGTTGGCGAAGGTGACCGCGTGGGCGGTGAAGCCGTCCGCCTGGAGCGTCGTCGTGGCCGAGCCGCTGGTGCCGTAGGTGCCCGAGCCGTCCGGCTTCTGCGTGCCGGCCGCGTTGTCGTACACGATCACCACGTCCCGGGGGTCTCCCGTGGCGCCGAGCCAGGTCATGTCCGTGCGGGAGGCGTCCACGGCGACCGTCTCCCGGTAGGTGCCGGGCGCCAGGACCAGGGTCCGGCCGGTGCCGGTGGCCGCGTCCACCGCCGCCCGGACGGTGGTGAAGTCGCCGCGGCCGTGCGGGTCGACGTAGAGGGTCCGCGGGGTGAGGCGGGCGGCCGGTGAGCCGTGGCGGCCGAAGGGGTGCGAGCGGGCGGGGGCCGCCTGGGCGGGTCCCGCGGGCAGGGCGGCGACGCCGAGCGCGGCGGCCGAGGCGGCGGAGGCGAGGAGGAAGTGCCGTCTGGAGGGCATGCGGATGCTCCTGGGCGAGGATGCGGGGTTCCGTGGGGGCCTGTCGGGGTGGGGGCCGTGTCGGTGGGCAGGGGTTCGTGTCCGTGGGCCGGGGCGGTGTGCCGGTCCGCCCCGGCCCGGCGGCTTCAGCGGGTCAGCGCAGGTGGCCGGCGCCCGCGCCGTGGTCGACGAGCGCGGGGACGGCCCGCGGGGAGTCGACGCGGGTACGCAGGGTGGGCGTCCAGCCCGCGCCCGGCTGAAGGATCTCGGCGGGGACCTCGGCGTTGTGGACGGCGATCAGGTCGGTGGGCCGGCCGTTGACGTAGTTGTCGGCGGCGGTGACCGGCGCCTCCTTCCACTTCTTCAGGATCGTGCCGGCGCCGACGCCGCTCGGCAGCGTGAACGCGTTGTGCTCGGCGACGAGCTGGGACTCCATGCCGATGCCGTAGCTGTAGCCGTAGTCCGCGCCCGCCACGAAGTGGTTGTTGTAGGAGTCGACCTGGCCGAAGCGGACGCGCGGGGCGCGTTCGACGAGGTTCGCGAACAGGTTGTGGTGGAAGGTGGCCTTCAGGTGGCCGCGGTCGACGGCGGCGGTGGACGCGCTGTCGCTGTTGCCGATCAGGATCGTCTTGTCGTGGTCGGCGAAGACGTTCCAGGAGGCGGTCACGTAGTCGGCGCCCTTGACGATGTCCAGTTCGCCGTCGTGCTGCTCGTAGATCCGGCCGTAGTAGTGCGGCAGGGTGCTGTCGGGGTGGTCGCCGTCGGTGAAGGTGTTGTGGTCCATCCACACATGGGTGGAGCCGTAGACGACCGCGCTGTCGTACTCGGAGTTCCAGTTGCCGTCGGCGGTGTCGGTCGGGTCCCACTGCGGGAAGCAGTCCAGCGGGCTCTCGAAGGCGAGGTTGCGGACGATGACGTTGTCCACGTCCTTGATCTGGAGGCTGGCGCCCTTGAAGCCGGCGCCCTTGCCGATGCCGATGACGGTGGTGTTGGCGGGGACGTAGGCCTTGATGTAGGCGTCCTGCCGTGCCTGCGAGGCGCGGCGCAGCCCTTCGGGGCTGTCGTCGGGTTCGGCGGAGAGGTCCTTGTCGCGGCCCCAGGTCTCGGGGGCGTAGGTCGTCAGGTAGGTGTCGAAGTCGTAGCCGGGGGCGGCGAAGGAGTCGCAGCCCGGTCCGTCGGCGTCGATCGTCCCCCTGACCTTGATGATCTTCGGCTGGTCGCCGCCGTCGGCGAGGGCGGCCTTGAAGGCGTCCCAGGTGGTGACGGTGTAGACGTGGGCGGCGTCGGCCTCGGCGCCGCCGGTGGTGCCGGTGCCGTAGGAGGCCCAGCCGTCCTTGGCGGCCAGCACCTGGCGGGCGGGGTCGGGGGTGTGGTGGTGGCAGGGCTGGGCGGAGGCGGTGCCGGTGACGGCGAGGACGAGGGCGGTGCAGCCCACGGCCACCGTCATGACACGCCCATGACATATCGGTCTGCGCACTGTACGGGTCTCCTTGTGTACGAGGTGTACGAGCCGTTTCTACGGAGCGGGCCAGGTGATCCAGGACGGGGGGATCTCGTCGTGCAGCCGGACGACGTCGTGCGGGGTGAGCACGCGGGTGCGCAACAGCTCCCCGGCGACCAGCCGCGCCACGGCGATCGCGCCCGGCGGGTTGAAGTGCGTGTTGTCCTGCTCGGTGGCGGTCCAGTTGAAGTAGGTCTTGGTCTCCTCCACCCCGAGCCGCTGCCACAGCGCGAGCGACAGCGCCTCGATGTCGAGCAGCGGTACGCGCTCGGCCTCGGCGAGCGCGCGCATCGCCGCCGGGTAGTCGCCGTGGGTCGGCACGGCGTTGCCGTCGCCGTCGAAGCGGCGCCGCTCGACCGGGGTGGCGAGCACGGGCCGCGCGCCGCGTTCCCGCGCCCCGTCGAGGTACTGGCGCAGGCAGTCCTGGTACGTCGTCCAGGGCTCGGTGTAGCGGGTGGGGTCGGCGGACTTCTCGTCGTTGTGGGCGAACTGGACGAGCAGGATGTCGTGCGGCCGGATGGCGGCGAGGATCTCCGCGAGCCGGCCCTCGTCGATGAAGCTCTTGGAACTGCGGCCGTTCACGGCGTGGTCGGCGACCGTCACCCCGTCGCGGAGGAAGAAGGGCAGGGCCATGCCCCAGCCGGTCTCGGGGGCCTCGTCGGTGTACTTCCGCGCGGCGGTGGAGTCGCCGGCGATGTACAGGGTGCGGGTGCGGCGGCCCGCGGCCCGTGCCGTTCCGGTCGCCGCCAGGGCGAGCGGAAGGGCGGCGAGGGCCGCGGAGCCTGCCTGTCTGCGGGTCAGTGACACGGCGGAGATCAGCCCTTCTGCTGCTTCCACTCGGCCTGCGCCTTGTTCAGCTGGTCGGCCAGCGTGTCCAGGAACTCCTTGGCGGTCATCTTGCCGAGCAGCACCTTCTGGAAGTTCGGCTCGTTGTCGGCCTTGGAGATGGTGTTCCAGTCGGGCAGGTAGTACGGCAGCTGCACGATCTTGGTGTCGGCGCCGTTGAGCGCCTCGGCGGCCAGCTTGGTCGGCTCGCTCTGCTGGATCCAGGCGTCCTTGGCGGCGTCGGTGTTGGCCGGCACCTGCCCGGCGGACTGGTTGAACTTGGAGTTCTCCTCGTGCGAGACGGCGAACTCGATGAACTTCCAGGCGGCCGCCTTGTTCTTGCTCGCCTTGAACAGGCCCAGTCCGTCGACCGGGTTGGACACCTGCACGCGCGTGCCGTCGTCCATGGTGGGGTTGGGGATGCCCCGGAACTTGTCCTTGCCCAGCGCCTTCAGGTGGTCCTGGTAGGAGCCGAGGTTGTGGCTCAGCATGCCGATGGTGCCGCTGTCCCACTGGGCGACCATCTTGGTGAAGTCGTTGTTGACGTCCGCGGACGGGGTGTCCTTCTTGTACAGCGCGACGTACTTCTCCAGCGCGGCCACGTTCTTCGGGTCGTTGACGGTGGTCTTGTCGCCGTTCCAGAAGGAGGTGATGCCGGTCTGGCCGTACACGGCGTCCAGGGCCGGGGCGATGGCCCCCTCGCCGCCGCGGATGGTGAACCCGAAGGCGTTCTTGCCCTTGTCGGTGAGCTTGTCGGCGGCCTCGTAGAACTTCGACCAGGTGGCCGGGGCGTCCAGACCGGCCTTCTCGAACAGGTCCGTGCGGTACCACAGCGTGCCGTTGTTGGCCGAGGTCGGCACCTGGTAGAGGGTGTCGCCGCCGCCCGCCGCCTTGCTGACCGAGAGCAGACCCGGGCTCAGCTTGCCGTTCAGCGGGCTCTTCTCGAGCCTGCCGTCCAGCGGCTCCAGGGCTCCCTGGGCCGCGATCTCGGCGAGCATCGCCGTGCCCACACCGCCGACGTCGGGCAGCCCGCCGCCCTGGATGGCGGTGTCGTACTTGGACTGGGCGCTCGCGGCCGGGATGCCGACATAGTTGACCTTGATGTCCGGGTACTTCTTCTCGAAGTCGGCGATGACCTGCTTCCAGATGTCGGTGCGCACACCCCCGTTGCTGTCCCAGAAGGTGATCTCGCCCTTGCCGGAGCCTTCGGAGCCCTTGCTCCCCCCGGTGCCGCTGCCGTCGTCGCCGCACGCGGTGGCGGTCAGCGCGAGCGCGGAGCCCAGGGCGACGGCCAGGGCGGCGCGGCGCCTGCTTCTGTGGATGTTGATCTTCATTGATCGGCTCTCTTCTTCTGGATCCAACGGGTGCTTCTAGTGCCCCGGCAGGCAACGTTTGCGCGACGGGGCGAACGTTGCCTGCCGGGGCACTAGCTGTGCGGGGTCCGCGCGTGCCTCAGCGAGCGGGCAGCGCGGTGATGCGGAACCGCGTGAAGCCGGCCGCGCCGGCGTGTCCCTGACCGGCGGGCGCGAGGGCGAACAGGCCGAGCAGGGCGCCGACCCAGCGCCAGGGGGAGGCGGCGAACACCTGGCCGGAGGGCCGGAACCCGTCGCCGAGGTCGTACGAGAAGCGGCAGCGCGCCCCCGCGCCGATCTCGACGCGCAGCCGGGCCCGCGCTCCGGGCGCGGCAGCCGGGTGGCCGGCGTCCCGTTCCCTGTCGGCGCCCTGTTCGGCGAACCGGTGCACCAGGCGGGCCGTCCCGTCCGCCTGCCGCTCCAGCCCGATCCAGCAATAGGCGTCGCCGAGGACCGCGAGCCCCGCCCTTGCCCCGGGCTCGGCGCTGTCCAGCCGCAGGTCGGCCTCGACCGCGCAGGGGCGGCCCGGCAGCCGCTGGGTGAGGACGTGCGGCAGGGCGCGCAGATCGTGGGCGCCGGACGCGCGGACGCAGGTCAGCCGCAGGCCGTCGCCGGAGTGCTCGGTGGCCCAGCCGTGACGGGGGTTGGCGGTCCACTGCCACTGCCGGCCGTACCGTCCGCCGGGGAAGTCGTCGTCGGTGGCGGGCGCGGCGGGCGGCTGCGGCGGCAGAGCGGGCCGTGCGTGTACGGCGACGGGGGCGCCGTCGTCGCCGATGACCGGCCAGCCGTCCGTTCCCCAGCGCATCGGCTGGAGGTGTACGACACGGCCGTAGGCGCCGCGCTGCTGGAAGTGCAGGAACCAGTCCTCGCCGGACGGGGTGCGCACCCAGCCGCCCTGGTGGGGGCCGTTGACGTCGGTGTCCTTCTGCTCCAGGACGACCTTCTCCTCGTACGGCCCGAAGAACCCGCGGGAGCGGAAGGCGCCCTGCCAGCCGGTCTCCACTCCCCCGGCGGGCGCCAGGATCCAGAACCAGCCGTCGTGCCTGTAGAGCTTGGGGCCCTCGAGGGTGAACCAGCCGGGGATGTGGTCCGCGTCGACGATCACCTTGCCCTCGTCGAGGAGTTCGGTGCCGTCGGGGTGCATCCGGTGGCCGGTGAGCCGGTTCTTGATCCCGGAGCGGGACTTGGCCCAGGCGTGCACGAGGTAGGCCTCGCCGGTCTCGTCGTCCCACAGCGGGCACGGGTCGATCAGGCCCTTGCCCGCCTTCAGCAGGTGCGGGCGGGTCCACGGGCCGCGGACCGAGGGCGCGTTGACCTGGAAGATGCCCTGGTCGGGGTCGCCCCAGAAGATCCAGAAGCGGTCGTCGTGGTGGCGCAGCGACGGCGCCCACACCCCGCGGTCGTGGCGCGGGGAGCGGAACTCGGCGTCCGGCTCCAGACGCTGGAGGGCGTGGCCGATCAGCGTCCAGTTCACCAGGTCGCGGGAGTGCAGCAGCGGCAGCCCGGGGGCACGGCCGAAGCTGGAGGCGGTCAGGTAGTAGTCGTCGCCGACGCACAGGACGTCGGGGTCGGACCAGTCGGCGTCGAGGACCGGGTTGGTGTACGTGCCGTCGCCGCGGTGGGCGCTGGGCAGGCTCATGGGGTCACCGCCTTGCGGACCAGTGCCGCCGCCTCGCCCCGGCCGAGGCGGCCGTCGGCGACGACGGTGACGATCCGGCGGACGACGGTCTCGCCGGCCGGGACCGGCAGCGGCTCGTCCAGGGCCAGCGACGAGCCCACGCCCGGGTACTCGGCGGCGCGCACGAACCACGCGTCGCGCCGGGTGGTGTCGGTGGCCCCGGCGAACACGAGCGTCCAGTTGGAGCCGGCCAGGGCCAGCCAGTCGGCGCGGCTGCCGTGCGCCTGCTCCTCGCCGTCCCGGTCGGGGGTGAAGACGTGCGGGGGCTCGTCCTCCTTGCGGGCGCGCCAGAAGAAGCCGCCGTAGGCCGCGCCGGGGCGGCCGTTGGTGGCCGGGCTGCCCAGCGACACGGGCCCCTGGGTGACGTTGGTGAGCGAGAAGGTGAAGTCCAGCGCCCAGGCGGTGTCGGTGAGGGCGAGGGCCGCGACGGTACGGCGCTCGCGCAGCAGTTCGCGGCCCGCGGCCACCCAGCGCAGCTCCTGGACGAAGCCGTCCGGGTCGCGCAGCTGGAAGCCTGTGTGCCGCTGGGTGCCGTGGTTGTCCAGCTCGGTCGAGCCCCGGCCGCGCACGAAGGTACGGCCCCCCCAGAAGTTGTGCCCCTCGACGTCGGGAACGGCGACACCGACGCCGAGGTGGTGAAGGTGGTCGGCGGGGCCGATTTCGGTGACGGCCGTGCCGGACAGGGTGGTGACGGGGTGCAGATAGGGGCGCGGGGAGAGCCGTACGGGCAGCTCGGGACGGGTGACGTAGCGGGCGACGGGACGGCCCGCGACACGCAGCACGAGCGAGTCGCTCGGCGTCATCGGGCGGTCACCTCCTTCGACGGGGCCCAGGGGGCGCCGAGCTCGGAGTAGAGGGAGAGGGTGTCGGCGGCGGCCGCGACGAGCCCGTCGATACCCGGCACGACCCGGCGCCGCTCGCCGGGCAGGGTCCGCCAGGCCCCGGCGGGCAGCGGCTCGGGGTCGGGGGCGGTGCGGACCGCCTCGACGACGCGCATGAACGCGTCCGTCGACGCGGGCGGGACCAGCAGGTCGGCGCCGGTGGTGAGATGGGCGACGAGGTTCTCCAGCAGGTCGGTCCGGCCGAAGTGGAGCTCTTCCGGGCCGTGCCCGGCCCGCTGCACCAGCACGCGGTCCTGCTTGTACCAGAAGGTGATCCGGCCGCTGCCGCCGTGCACCAGGACGTACGGCTCGTCCGGGCGCTCGGCGCACAGGGTCGCGGCGACGGTGACCGGGCCGCGGGCGGTGGTGACGCGTACGCAGGAGGTGTCGTCGGACTCGATGGAGTTGGCCCGCCACAGCTCGGTCTCGATGCCGGTGACGTCGCCGGCGCCGGTGGTGCCGACCAGGGCGAGGGCGGTGGCGGTGGCGTGCGCGAGGGGGTTGGTGAGCACCCCGTCGACCACGTCGGCGCCGTTCAGGCGGCGCCTGCCCGCCCAGGGTGCGCGCCGGTAGTACGCCTCGTCGCGCGCCCAGGCGCCCGCCCCGCCGACGCCCGCGACCCGCCCGATCGCGCCCTGGTCGATCAGCTCCCGGATCGCCGGGACGGCGTGCGAGCCGAGCGACTGGAAGCCGATCTGGCAGGCGACACCGGCCGCGGCGACGCCGTCGGCCATGCGGCGGAACTCGGCGTAGGAGGGGGCGGGCGGCTTCTCCAGCAGCAGGTGCACGCCCCGCCGGGCCGCGGCGAGCGCCAGCTCGGTGTGGGTGGGGATGGGGGTGCAGATCACGGCGATCCGCGCGCCCGTGGCGTCCAGGAGGGCACCGAAGTCGGCGGACTGCGCCGGTGCGCCCAGCCCCGCGGGGAGCTCCGCCTCGGTGAGCGGGGTCAGTTCGCAGATCCCGGCCAGCCGGACCAGCCCTTTGGCCTGGAGCCGGCGGATGTTGTCCAGATGCCAGCGGCCGTGTCCGCGGGCGCCGGCCAGCACCAGGGGCAGGGGGCTCGTGGTGGTGGGCATGTCGGTGGTCATCCCTTCACCGCCCCCGCGCTGAAGCCGGTGATCAGCCACTTCTGGATGAAGGCGAACACGATCACCACGGGTACGGCGGCGACGATGCCTCCGGCGGCCAGCGCGCCCAGATCGACGCTGTCCGCGCTCATCAGGGTGTTGAGGCCGACGGGGATGGTCTGCTTGCCCTGGTCGGAGAGGAACATCAGGGCGAACAGGAAGTGGTTCCAGGCATGCACGAAGGCGAAGGAGCCGACGGCGACCAGCCCGGGCCGCAGCAGCGGCAGCACGACGATCCGGAAGGCGGCGAAGCGGTTGCAGCCGTCCACCCAGGCGGCCTCCTCCAGGGAGGGCGGCACGTTCCGGATGAAACCGCTGATGAGGATCATCGACAGCGGCAGCTGGAAGACGGTCTCGGCGATGATGACGCTGCCCAGCGAGTTGATCATGGACAGTTTGGCGAAGATCTGGAAGAGCGGGACCAGCAGCAGCGCGCCGGGCACGAACTGCGAGCAGAGCAGCGCGAGCATGAAGGCGCGCTTGATCCGGAAGTCGAACCGGGCCAGGGCGTAGCCGCCGGCCAGCGCGACGACGGTGGTCAGGACCAGGGTGGCCAGGCCCACCAGGACGCTGTTCTGGAAGTAGGTGCCGAAGCTCCGCTCGGTCCACACCTTCTCGAAGTGGTCGAAGGTGACCGGCCAGGGAACCAGGGAGGTGGAACCGGCCGGGCGCAGGGCGAACAGCAGGATCCAGTAGAACGGGACCAGGGTGAACAGCAGATAGATCGAGAGCGGCAGATAGATCTGCCAGCGCGGGACCTCGTCCCAGGCGCGGCGCCGGGTGCGCGGCCGGGTCTGCCGGGACACCACACGCTCGGGTGCCGGGGCGATCTCGGTGATCACTTGGACTCACCTCCGAACTTGCTCAGCCGCAGATAGACGATCGAGCAGAAGAGCAGGATCACGAACGCCACCGTGGTCAGGGCGGACGCGTAGCCGAAGTTGTGGGCGTCGACGCTGGTGTTGGCGATGTAGAGCGGCAGGGTGGTGGTCTCGCCCGCCGGGCCGCCACCGGTGAGGGTGTAGAGCAGGTCGACGTTGTTGAACTCCCACACCGCGCGCAGCAGCGTGGACAGGACGATGGCGTCCTTCAGATGGGGCAGGGTGATGTGCCAGAACTGCTTGAGCCGGCTCGCCCCGTCGACCTCGGCGGCCTCGTAGAGGTCCTTGGGGACGGACTGGAGGTCGGCGAGGATGAGGATCGCGAAGAAGGGGACCCCGCGCCACAGGTCGGCGACCACCGCCGCCGGGAACACCGTCGAGGTGTCCGACAGCCAGCTGGTGCCGTAGGAGCCGATGCCCATGTCGGCGAGGTAACGGGTGATGCCCGTCTGGGAGTTGAAGAGCAGCACCCAGATCACGGAGGTCAGCACCCCGGAGACGGCCCACGGGGAGAAGACGAGGGCGCGTCCGAGCGCCCGCCCGACGAAGGTCTGGTTGACGATCAGGGCCAGCGCCAGGCCGAACAGCAGCTGCAACCCGACCTCGACCACGACCCACTTGGCGCTGAAGGTCAGCGTGTCCCAGAACTGGGGGTCGTGCGAGAAGATCTGCGTGAAGTTGTCGAGGCCCGCGAAGCCGTTCCGCCACGGCTTGGTGGGGTTGTAGTTCCGCAGGCTGTAGTAGAAGACGCTGAGCACCGGGTAGGCGATGAAGCCCAGCATCAGCAGGGCGGCCGGGGCGATCAGCAGGTAGGGGAGCCTGCGCGGCGTGGCGGAGGCACGGCGCCGCCGGGGTGGCGCGGGCGGTTTCGCCACGGCTGCGGCTTGGGCCATGACTGTTCTCCGTTCGCAGTGGGGCACTTACAGCGGTGGGGCACTTACAAGGGGCCGTAGGAAGCGCTTGCTACGTACACATGGGTGAAGCGCTTCACCTCTCTGGATATGTGGGTCAGCCGGCGTACGGGTCCGGCACCTTGCCCGGCCGGGAGAGGAACTCGAAGTCGCAGCCGGTGTCGGCCTGGGTGATCTGGTCGTGGTACAGGGCGCCGTAGCCACGCTCGTAGCGCGTGGGCGGCGGCGTCCAGGCGGCCCTGCGTCGCGCCAACTCCTCGTCGTCCACGCGGAGATGCAGGGTGCGGGCCTCGACGTCCAGGGTGATCGGGTCCCCGGTCCGTACGAGAGCCAGGGGCCCGCCGACGTACGACTCCGGCGCCACGTGCAGCACACAGGCGCCGTAACTGGTGCCGCTCATCCGGGCGTCGGAGATGCGCACCATGTCCCGCACGCCCTGCTTGAGGAGGTGGTCGGGGATGGGGAGCATGCCGTACTCGGGCATGCCGGGGCCGCCCTTGGGACCGGCGTTGCGCAGCACCAGCACGCTGTCGGCGGTGATGTTCAGCGCCGGGTCGTTGATGGTCCGCTGCATCTGCTTGTAGTCGTCGAAGACGACGGCGGGCCCGGTGTGCTTGAGCAGGTGCGGTTCGGCGGCGATGTGCTTGATGACGGCGCCGTCCGGGCAGAGGTTGCCGCGCAGCACGGCGACCCCGCCCTCGTCCGCGACCGGGTTGTCCCTCGGCCGGATCACGTCGTCGTCGTGCACCTGCGCCCCGGCGATCTGCTCACGCAGGGTGTCGTGCGAGACGGTCGGCCGGTCCAGGTGGAGCAGGTCCGGGATGCGGGAGAGGAAGCCGGGCAGGCCGCCCGCGAAGTGGAAGTCCTCCATGAGGTACCGCTCGCCGCCGGGGCGGACGTTGGCGAGGACCGGGACGGTGCGGGCGATGCGGTCGAAGTCGTCGAGGGTGAGCCTCACCCCTGCCCGGCCGGCCATCGCGATCAGGTGGATCACCGCGTTGGTGGAGCCGCCGAGGCCGAGGACCGTGGTGACGGCGTCCTCGAAGGCCTCGGGGGTGAGGATCTCGGACAGCTTCCGGTCCTGGTGGACCAGTTCGACGATCGTCAGGCCGGCCCGGGCCGCCATCCGGTCGTGCCCGGAGTCCACCGCGGGGATGCTGGAGGCGCCGGGGACGGTGACGCCGAGGGCCTCGGCGGCGGCGGTGAGGGTCGACGCCGTACCCATCGTCATGCAGTGGCCGGGGGAGCGGGCGAGTCCGCTCTCCAGCTCGGCCATCTCGCAGTCGCCGATCAGGCCGGCGCGCTTGTCGTCCCAGTACTTCCACATGTCGGTGCCGGAGCCGAGGACCTCGCCCCGCCAGTGGCCGGGCAGCATGGGGCCGGCCGGTACGAAGACGGTGGGCAGGTCGACGGATGCGGCGCCCATGAGGAGGGCGGGAGTGGACTTGTCGCAGCCGCCCATCAGCACCGCGCCGTCGACCGGGTAGGACCGCAGCAGCTCCTCGGTCTCCATCGCGAGCATGTTGCGGTAGAGCATCGGGGTGGGCTTCTGGAAGGTCTCGCTGAGGGTGGAGACCGGGAACTCCAGCGGGAAGCCGCCGGCCTGCCACACCCCGCGCTTGACGGCCTGGGCGCGGTCGCGCAGGTGGACGTGGCAGGGGTTGATGTCGGACCAGGTGTTGAGGATCGCGACGACCGGCTTGCCCAGGTGCTCCTCGGGCAGGTAGCCGAGCTGCCGGGTGCGGGCGCGGTGACTGAAGGAGCGCAGGCCGTCGGTGCCGTACCACTGGTGGCTGCGCAGCTCCTCCGGGCGCTTGCGGGCGGTCATATCGACCACCCCGCGGCGATGGCGGCGACCTCGGCGCGCTCGCTCTCGGGCAGCGGCTTGCTCGGCGGGCGCACGTCCCGCCGGCACAGGCCGAGCGAGGCGAGGGCCTCCTTGACCACGGTGACGTTGTTGGCGGAGCCGCCCTCGGCGCGCAGCTCCTCGAAGCGGCGGATCCGCTCCCACACCTTCATCGCGGCCGGGTAGTCACCGGCCCGCAGCGACCGGAGCATCTCCAGGGAGACGGCGGGGGCGACGTTGACCAGGCCGGAGGTGAAGCCGGTCGCGCCCGCGGAGAAGTACGAGGGGGCGTACGGCTCGGCGAGCCCGGCCACCCACACGAAGCGGTCGAGTCCCGCGTCCCGGGCGAAGGCGGCGAACCGGGCCGCGTCCGGGACGGCGTACTTCACACCGATCACGTTCGGGCAGGCGTCGGCGAGTTCGGCGAGGCGGGCGCCGGGCAGCTGCGCGTTGCGGAGGTAGGGGACGACGCCCAGCTCGGGCACGGCCTCCGCGATGGCGCGGTGGTAGTCGACCCAGCCGGCCTGGGAGACGTAGGGGTGGACGGGCTGGTGGACCATGACCATCCGCGCGCCCAGTTCGCGGGCGTGCCGGGCGGAGGCGACGGCGGTGGGCACGTCGTGGCCGACGCCGACGAGGATGCTCGCGCGGTCCCCGGCCTCCTCCACGGTCAGTTCGGTGACCAGCCGCCGCTCCGGAGGGGTCAGGGCGTAGAACTCGCCGGTGTTGCCGCACGGGGTGAGGGTGGTGACGCCGCCGTCGAGGAGCCGGCGCAGCAGCGCCCGGTGGGTGTCCTGGTCGATGCGGCCGTCCTCGGCGAACGGGGTCACCGGGATCGCCACCACGTCGGCGAGGGCCGCCCGCTGGGTGCCGAACCGGGTGTCGAACGCGGTGGTGGTCATTGTCCGCCTTCCTCGTCGAGGACCTCGGGGAAGGCCCGGTGCACGAACGACGCGATGTGGGAGTGCAGGGCACGGGCCGCGCCGTCGGCGTCACCCTCCAGGGCGAGCCGCAGGATCTCCCGGTGCTCGGCGGCCTCCCGCTCCCAGGAGGGGTCGGCGGACCAGGCGACGGCGGAGACGAGGGCGGCCTGGTCGCGGACCTCGTCGAGCATCCGGCCGAGCAGCGGGTTGCCGCAGGGCAGGTACAGCGCGCGGTGGAACTCGCGGTTGGCGAGGGAGCGTTCGGCGGTGTCGGCCGCCTCGTCGGCGCGGCGGAGCGCGTCCTGGGCGGCGTCCAGGGAGGCCCCGCGCCGGACCGAGCGCTTCAGGGCCTCGGGCTCCAGCAGGAGCCGCACGTCGTAGACCTCGCGCGCCATGTCCGCGTCCACCATGCGCACCGTGGCGCCCTTGTACTGGCTCATCACCAGCAGCCCGGTGCCGGCCAGGGTCTTGAGCGCCTCGCGCACCGGGGTCTTGGACACCCCGAACTGTGCGGCGAGCTCGGTCTCGACCAGGGCCTGGCCCGGCGACAACTGCCCGGTGAGGATGCGGCGTTTGATCTCCTCCAGCACGAACTGCGTGCGGGAGGGGATCGGGGTGGGCACAGAGGTCATGCGCGCCTCTCGGATCTCGCGTATCGCGTATCGCGTCTCATATATGACGTATGGAGTACGACGCGATGAAGGTAAGAGGGGCGCGGTGTTTCGTCAATGCTTCTGACAAAGATGGGGCGGACGGCTTGTCGGTGCCGGGCGCGGACGCCCCCGGAGGACCTGCGCGGGCGGTCAGGGCAGGCGCGGGCTCCAGCGCGGGTCGCGTCCGCTCAGCCCCAGCGCGCGGTCCAGCAGCGGGGCGTCCTCCGGGACGGGCACGACGGGGCCGAAGATGCCACGGCCGCGGGCGAGGCCGTCGCCCGCCGCCGCGTGCAGGAAGCCGTACGACGCCCGCAGCGCCGCCGGGTCCGGCTCGTACTCCTGGCCGGTGGCGCGCGCGAGGTCCCAGCCGTGGATCACCAGTTCGTCGGCGACGACGGCGCCGGCGACCTCGCCGGGCAGGTCCACGCCGCCCGCGCGGGTCATGCCGGTCCAGGCGGCCGGGTCGCGCCAGATCTCGGCGAGGTCGTCGAGTGCCTTCGGGAGCTCTTCGCGCCAGGCGGGGCCGATGTCGGGCACGGCGGTGTTCGGGGGCGTGTCCGTGGTGACGCCCAGGTGTTTGCGCCCGGCGTCGCGGAAGGCCACCGACAGGCCCAGCAGGTGCCCCAGCAGGTTCCGGGTCGTCAGGTCCGGACACGGCGTGGGGCCGGCGAGCTGCTCGTCGCGCACGCCCTCCGCCAGCCGTGCCACGGCCCGGGTCTGCGGGCCGAGGTCGAAGATCGTGTCGTTCATCGGCTGCTCCTCGTTCCGGTCGAGTCCTTCCCGAAGTTCAGACCGTCCCCGGCCCCGGAACTCATCGCCCGCCGCCGGAGAGGGAGGCGGCGGCACCCCGGCTTACGGCATCTGCCCCATCCGTACGAGGGGGCCTTAGGACCACGATCGCCAGGCATGAGGACGATCGGGACGACCGAGTGGACGGTGCTCCGGGTGCTACGGGACCGCGCGGCGGGACCGTGCCTGGCGGCGGTGGTGATCTCCGGCTTCGGCTCGTCGGCGCTGTGGCTGGCCTGCGGCGTATGGGTGAAGGACCTCACCGGCTCCGACGGGCTCGCCGCGCTGTGCCTGTCGGCGATGTGGGCGCCGGCCCTGGCCGGACCGCTGCTGGGCACGCTCGCCGACCGCGTCCGCCGCAGGCCGTTGCTGGTCGGTACGAACCTGCTGCTCGCGGCCGTCCTGCCCGTCCTCCTCGTCGTCGACTCCGCCGGCCGCGTCTGGCTGCTGTACGCGGTCCTGCTCCTCTACGGCGCCACGGGCGTCGTGGAGGACGCGGCGGGGTCGGCGCTGGTCGCCTCGGCCGTCCCACCGGCGCTGCTCGGCGACTTCAACGGACTGCGCACGGCCGCGACGGAGGGCATGAAGCTGGTCGCGCCCCTGGCGGGCGCGGGCCTGTACGCGGCCTACGGCGGCGGGTCGGTGGCGCTGCTGGACGCGGTCACGTTCGTGCTCGCCGCGGTCCTGTACGGGCGGCTGCGCCTGCGCGAGGAGAAGCCGGTACGGCCCGCCCGCTCCTGGTGGGAGCAGACGGCCGACGGCGCCCGCCGCCTGTGGGCGCACCCGCGGCTGCGGCCCCTGGTGACGGCCGGGGGCGTCACGATGCTGTGCGCGGGCCTGAACGGGGCGCTGCTCTACGCGGTCGTGGACGCCGTCGGGCACGCTCCGGCGTACGCCGGGGTCCTGTACGCCGTCCAGGGCACCGGGTCGGCCGTTGCGGGGCTGCTCTCGGGTGCGGGGCTGCGCGGCCTGGGCGGGCGCCGGTTCGCGGTGTACGGGATCGCCCTCACGGCGGCCGGGGTGGCCGTGCGGGCGGTGCCGCACGACCCGGCGGTCCTGGCCGGCAGTGCGGCGATCGGCGCGGGGCTGCCGTGCGTGCTGATCGCCGTGTTCACCGCCGTGCAGCGCGAGACACCGGCGGAACTGGTGGGCCGGGCGGCGGCCACCGCCCACACGCTGGTCTTCGTGCCGAACGTCGTCGGGCTCGCGGCGGGAGCCGGACTGGTCGAGGCCGTCGACCAGCGCGCGCTGCTGGTCCTGCTGGGCGTGGGGCTGCTGGTGACGGCGGCGGCCCTGGCTCACAGCCCGGCGAGCCCCGACCGCACGGCCGCCAGATCACCGTCCCACGCCGACCCGACATGACACGGCAGCGGTCCGCTCACGACCAGGCCCGCGCCCGGCCCACGCCCCCAGCGCGTCCGCCCCACCCCCGTACGGGACACCATGGTCACACCGGACACCCCCGACCCCCGACGCCGCAACGGCGGCAGCCCGAGCTCACCGCCCGGCAAGCCTCGACCGCACCACCGCCGGGTCGCAGTCCCACGCCGACCCGACATGACACGGCCGCGTCCGCTCGCGACTGGGCCCGTGCCGGCCCACGTCCCCAGCGCGTCCGCCCCACCCCCGTACGGGACACCATGGTCACACCGGACACCACCCCACCCCCGACGCCGCAACGGCGGCAACCCGAGCTCACCGCCCGGCAAGCCCCGACCTCACCGCCGCCGGGTCGCAGTCCCACGCGGACCCGACATGTCACGGCCGCGGTCCGCTCGCGACCGGGCCCGCGCCCGGCCCACGCCCCCAGCGCGTCCGCCCCACCCCCGTACGGGACACCATGGTCACACCGGACACCACCCCACCCTGACGCCGCAACGGCGGCAGCCCCGGCTCACAACCCGGCGAGCGCCGAGCGCACGGCCGCCAGGTCGCCGTCCGACGCCAACCCGGCGTGATACAGGCGCAGTTCGGTCGCGCCGAGGGCCCGGGCGCGGTCGGCGTCCTGGGCAAGGGTGTGCGGTCTGCCGCCCATGCCGGAGACGATGGTCAGGTTGGCCGCGAGCACGGCGCCGGGGCGGTTCTGTTCGGTGAACGGGGTGAGGAGGCCGGCACCGCCCGTGCAGGGCACCACCACTCCGTCGGCGACGGAGAGGATGTGCGCGGGGTCGACGCCGGCGTTGGCGCCGCAGTGGTAGGAGACCGGGTCGGCGTGCAGCAGCACCTGGAAGCCGGCGGGGGCCGCCGCGCGGACGGCGGCGACCGCCGCCTCCTGGAGCATGCGGGCGGTGTCGTCGCGCCAGGCGCGGGTGACGGCCGCCGTGGTCTCGCCGAGCAGCTTCTCGACGCCGGCCCAGCCTCCGTCGGAGGGCGCCGCGCCCTGCCAGACCGGTTCCAGGGCGGTGCGCACCGCGGCGGCCAGCTCCTCGGGGTCCAGGCCGCGTTCGCCGTAGCCCGCGCGGCAGGCCGGACAGAAGCACAGGGACATCAGGTACTGCCCGGCCTCACCGAGGGCGACGCCCGCGGTCTTGTCGTGGGCGTGCAGATGGGCGAGGCCGTACCAGCCGAGGGACTCCAGTTCGGTGCCGCGCGCGCCGGGCCGTACGGCGGCCTCGGCGGCCAGGTCGACCAGGTAGGCGCGGGTGGCGGGCCGGGCGATGCACGGCGCCCACGGGTAGCGGTCGCCGTAGGCGTTGACGACCGAGATGTCCGGGTGCTCGGCGCCGAGGCGGGAGTTGTGGGCGAGGACCACCCAGGTGTGCACGTCCAGGCCGGCCTCGGCGAGGGCGGCCGCCGCCTCGCCGTAGGCGTCCCCGGGCGCCCAGTCGCCGGCCGGGTACGGCCGCAGGGTGCGGCCCGCCCAGTGGCCGCCGGGCGGGTAGAGCACGGCGGCGTGCTCGGCGGTGACCACGCGGTGGCGCGGGTGGCGGGGGGTCAGGGCGCGGGTGGAGTGGTAGGCGGCGGCGAGCGTCACCTGCTCGACGCCGAGCGCGGCGATGCGGGCCGGTGCCGCCGGGTCGCCGACCACGTCCCAGGGGTAGACGAACGCCGACGTCCTCACGCGTGGTCCCCTTCCTCCGTCAGCAGCGCCTGGCCTCGCTCGATCAGCTGGGCGAGCTGCTTGACGTGCTCCTCGGCCGGTTCGTGCAGCGGCGGGCGCACCTCGCCCACGTCCAGTCCGCGCAGCCGTACGCCCGCCTTGACCAGGGAGACGGCGTAGCCCTTGCCCCGGGCGCGCAGTTCGACGAAGGGACGGTAGAAGCCGTCCAGCAGCCGGTGCGCGGTGGCGTCGTCGCCGTCGCGCAGCGCCCTGTGGAAGGCGAGGGCGATCTCGGGGGCGAAGCAGAAGACGGCGGAGGAGTAGAGGGTGATGCCGATGCCGCGGTAGGCCAGCTGGGTCTGTTCGGCGGTGGGCAGCCCGTTGAAGTACAGGAAGTCGCCGGGGGCCTCGCCGCGGACGGCGCTGACGATCCGCTGCATGAGGTCCAGGTCGCCGACGCCGTCCTTGAGGCCGATGATGCCCTCCGTGCGGGCCAGTTCGACGGCCGTCTCCGGGGTGAAGACGGCGTTGTCGCGCTGGTAGACGATGACGGGCAGGGCGGTCGCGGCGGTCAGCTCGCGGTAGTGGCGCAGCAGTCCCTCCTGGCCGGCGACCACCAGGTAGGGCGGCATGGCGAGCAGTCCGTCCGCGCCGGCGGCCTCGGCGAGCCGTGCGTAGCGGACGGCGAGCGCGGTGCCGTAGCCGGCGCCCGCCACGACCGGTACGCGCCCTTCGGCCGCCTCCACGGCCGCGCGGACGCAGGCCTCGAACTCCTCGGGGGTGAGCGCGTGGAACTCCCCGGTGCCGCAGCAGGCGAAGACGGCGGCGGCGCCCGCCTCGACGCCGCGGCGCACATGGGTGCGGTAGGCGTCGAGGTCGACGGAGCCGTCCGGGCCGTAGGCGGTGACGGGGAAGAACAGCGGCCCGCTGGGGATGCTGAGTCGTTCGGCGAGGGGGGCTGACGGC
Organism: Streptomyces sp. NPDC006393; assembly: GCF_040628575.1. NCBI lineage: Bacteria > Bacillati > Actinomycetota > Actinomycetes > Kitasatosporales > Streptomycetaceae > Streptomyces > Streptomyces sp. NPDC006393. The sequence goes on along the minus strand of NZ_JBEXZD010000004.1, from coordinate 45,378 downwards.
ACGGGCTCTCCCTTGGGCAGGCGCTCACGTTTCTGATTTGCGTCCATATTCATGAACGAACCCACGCTAAGGGGCCCCATCGGGGCCGGTCAAGCGCGCGAACCGGCAACACGGCGGCGGAATCCGCGCCCGCACGCCACACTTGACGCGGCGCGACCCGCATCCCTAGCGTGTCCACGCATGTGAATGCCGTCTATACATGCGGTCTGCCGACTGAAGGAGATCCGAGGATGCCCGCTCCCCGCACCGTTCTGCTCACCGGCGCCGCCGGCGGGCTCGGCACCCTGATGCGGGGCCTGCTGCCCGAGTACGGCTACGCGCTGCGCCTCCTCGACGTCCGGCCGATCGAGGACGAGCCGGACGCGATCACCGCGGACCTCTCGGACCGGGCGGCCCTGCGCGAGGCGGTCCGGGGCGTCGACGCGATCATCCACCTCGCCGGCATCTCCCTGGAAGCCCCGTTCGAGAAGATCCTCCGGGCGAACATCGAGGGCACGTACAACCTGTACGAGGCGGCCCGCGAGGAGGGCGTCGGCCGGATCGTCTTCGCCTCCTCCAACCACGCCGTCGGCTACACCCCCCGCCCGCAGGGCGACGAACCGCTGATCCCCGTCGACACCCCGCGCCGCCCCGACACCTTCTACGGCCTGTCGAAGTCCTTCGGCGAGGACCTGGCCCAGCTCTACTGGGACCGGCACGGCCTGGAGACCGTCTCGGTGCGCATCGGCTCCTGCTTCCCCGAGCCGACCAGCGTGCGCATGCTCTCGATGTGGATGAGCCCCGCCGACGGCGCCCGCCTCTTCCACGCGGCCCTGACCGCCGAGCACGTCGGCCACACCGTCGTCTATGGCTCCTCGGCCAACACCCGCCTGTGGTGGGACCTCACCAGCGCGCGGGCGCTGGGCTACGAGCCGCGGGACGACTCCGAGCCGTACGCCGGGAAGCTGATCGCCGAGCAGGGCGAGCTGGACCCGGACAACCCGGCGCACGCCTGCCTGGGCGGCCACTTCGTGACCGACCCGCCGATCTGGCCGTACTGAACCGGACGGCCGAACCGGCCGACCGAACCGGCCGACCGGCCGAAAACGATCGTTCGCGGGGGCGGGCGGGCACCGAACGGGCCCGCCCGCCCCCGCTTTCGGGCATCCGCCCTGCCCGTTCCCACGCCCCTCCCCCGCAGCCCCGCAGGTCCGAGGCGGGCACACGCCCCGGCAAACGGGCACACCCGGGCAGCATCGGACCCGCAACAGACCTGGTCAGCACCGCACAGCCGCTGTAGAACTTTCCCCCAAGGGCCCCACCGGGCCCGAACGGGCACCACCGGGTGAGACCGATCAGCACGGCAGGGAAGCAGGTGTCGGCCATGGGCGACGCGCGGACGGCGGAGGAGCGGCAGCGGGAGATCGTGCGGGCCGCCCGCGCCACCGGCCAGGTGGACGTCACCGCGCTCGCCGCCGAACTCGGCGTGGCCAAGGAGACCGTCCGCAGGGACCTGCGCGCCCTGGAGGACCACGGGCTGATCCGCCGCACCCACGGCGGGGCCTACCCGGTCGAGAGCGCCGGATTCGAGACGACGCTCGCCTACCGGGCCACCAGCCACGTGCCCGAGAAGCGCCGGATCGCCGCCGCGGCGGCCGAACTGCTCGGGGACGCCGAGACGGTCTTCGTCGACGAGGGCTTCACCCCGCAGCTCATCGCCGAGGCCCTGCCCAGGGACCGCCCGCTGACCGTGGTCACCGCGTCCCTCCCGGTCGCGGGCGCTCTCGCCGAAGCCGAGAACGTCTCGGTGCTGCTCCTCGGCGGCCGGGTGCGCGCGGGCACGCTCGCGACCGTCGACCACTGGACGACGAAGATGCTGGCCGGCTTCGTCCTCGACCTCGCCTACATCGGCGCCAACGGCATCTCCCGCGAACACGGCCTGACCACACCCGACCCCGCGGTCAGCGAGGTCAAGGCACAGGCCATGCGGGCCGCGCGGCGCACCGTGTTCGCCGGGGTGCACACCAAGTTCGGCGCGGTCAGCTTCTGCCGGTTCGCCGAGGTGGGTGCGCTGGAGGCGATCGTGACCAGCACGCTGCTCCCGGCGGCCGAGGCCCACCGGTACGCCCTGCTCGGCCCGCAGGTCGTCCGGGTCTGACCTTCCCGCCCCCTCCCACGGGCGTCCCGCACCCACGGACGCCCCATATCTCCCTACACGTCCCCATCAACATCTCCCTACACGTCCCCATCAACGTCCCCCTTCACGTCCAGGAGCGATCCATGCGAACCCAGAGCCGACGACGACCGCCGCGGGCCACGCTCGCCGCGGTCGCCGCAGGGACGCTGCTCGCCCCGCTGCTCTCCGGCTGCTGGGTCGGGGCGGGCGGCGCCGGGTCAGGCGGTGACTCCATCAACGTCCTGATGGTCAACAACCCGCAGATGGTGGAGTTGCAGAAGCTCACCAAGGCGCACTTCACCAAGGAGACCGGCATCAAGGTGAACTTCACCGTCCTGCCGGAGAACGACGTCCGCGACAAGATCAGCCAGGACTTCGCCAACCAGGCCGGCCAGTACGACGTGGCCACCCTGTCCAACTACGAGATACCGATCTACGCCCGCAACGGCTGGCTGCACCCCATGGACGCCTACGTCGCCCAGGACCGCGCCTTCGACCAGCAGGACGTGCTGGAACCGATGCGCCAGTCGCTCACCGCGGACGACGGAAAGCTCTACGGCGAACCCTTCTACGGCGAGTCGTCCTTCCTCATGTACCGCAAGGACGTGTTCGCGGCCAAGGGCCTGACCATGCCCGCCCACCCCACCTGGCAGCAGGTCGCCGACCTCGCCGCGAAGGCGGACGGCGCCCGGCCCGGTATGAAGGGCATCTGCCTGCGCGGCCTGCCCGGCTGGGGCGAGCTGATGGCACCGCTGACGACGGTGGTGAACACCTTCGGCGGCACCTGGTTCGACAAGGACTGGAAGGCGCGCCTTGACTCCCCCGAGTTCGAGAAGGCGACGAAGTTCTATGTCGACCTCGTGCGCGAGCACGGCGAGTCCGGCGCCTCCCAGTCCGGCTTCGCCGAGTGCCTGAACAACATGACCCAGGGCAAGGTCGCCATGTGGTACGACGCCACGAGCGCGGCCGGCTCCCTGGAGGCCAAGGGCTCCCCCGTCAAGGGCAAGGTCGGCTACGCCCCCGCACCGGTGGAGCGGACCAGGTCCTCCGGCTGGCTCTACACCTGGGCCTGGGGCATCCAGAAGGCCTCCCACAACCCCGACAAGGCCTGGAAGTTCGTCTCCTGGGCCTCCGGGAAGGGGTACGAGCAGCTGGTCGGCGACACCTCCGGCTGGTCGAACGTCCCCGCGGGCAAGCGCGCCTCGACGTACGACAACCCCGCCTACCGCGAGGAGGCCGCCGCCTTCCAGGAGACCACGAAGGACGCCATCGAGAGCGCCCGGCCCAACGACCCCGGCGTGCAGCCCCGGCCCGCGCCCGGCATCCAGTTCGTCGGCATCCCCGAGTTCACCGACCTCGGCACCAAGGTCTCCCAGGAGATCAGCGCGGCCATCGCCGGACGCCAGTCCGTCGATTCGGCCCTGAACAAGTCCCAGAAACTCGCCGCGAAGATCTCCAAGGAGTACGAGGGACGATGACCGCCACGACCACGGCCCCTCTGGCCGGCACCCCCGCGCGCACCACCCGGCAGCCCTCGGCCCGGCTGCGCGCCTGGGCCACCCGGGCGCCGCTGCTGCCCGCGCTCGTCTTCATGATCGCCGTGACCCAGCTGCCGTTCGTGGCCACGCTGGTGATCTCCTTCTTCGACTGGAACGCCCTCTACCCCAAGGCCCGCCACTTCACGGGCCTGGACAACTACCACCAGGTGCTGACCGACGCGGACCTGCGCCACTCGGTGTGGACCACCGTGCTGCTGACGGTGGCGGTGGTGCTGGCCAGCCTCGTCCTCGGCCTGGTGCTCGCCCTGCTCCTGGACCGCCGCTTCCCCGGCCGGGGCGCGGTACGGACCCTGCTGATCGCCCCGTTCCTGGTGGTGCCCGTGGCGGCGGCCCTGCTGTGGAAGCACGTGCTCTACAACCCCGAGTACGGCCTGCTCAACGGCCTGCTGCACTACGTCGGCGGACCGCAGCCGGACTGGATCTCGAACACTCCCCTGCTCGCGGTCGAGGCCTCCCTGGTGTGGCAGTGGACGCCCTTCATGATGCTGATCCTGCTGGCGGGACTGCAGAGCCGGGACCAGCAGCAGATCGAGGCGGCCCGGGTGGACGGCGCGGGCGACTGGCAGATCTTCGTCCACCTCACGCTCCCGCATCTGCGCCGCTACCTCGAACTCGGCGCGCTGCTGGGCTCGATCTACATCGTGCAGAACTTCGACGCGGTGTTCACCATCACCTCCGGCGGCCTGGGCACCGCCAACCTGCCCTACACCGTGTACCAGAGCTTCTACCAGGCCCACGAGAACGGCCTGGCCTCCGCCGCGGGCGTCCTCGTCGTCATCGGCTCCATCGTCATCGCGACCTTCGCCCTGCGCGTGGTGTCGTCCCTGTTCCGCGAGGAGGTGTCCCGCGCATGAACGCCGTTCTCCGCCGTAACGGGCTGGGGCTCGTGGCCTGGCTGGCCGGGATCGTGTTCTTCCTGCCCATCGCCTGGATGGCGCTGACGTCCTTCCACTCGGAGGCGGACGCGGCGACCAACCCGCCGTCCTTCGCCGCGTCGCTGACACTCGACGGCTACCGCGAGTTCTTCGGCTCCGGCGGCGGGGCGAGCCCCTGGCCCGCCCTGGTCAACTCCGCGGTGGCGTCGGTCGCGTCGACGCTGCTGGTCCTCCTGCTGGCCCTGCCGGCGGCCTACGCGCTGTCGATCCGGCCGGTGAGGAAGTGGACCGACGTGCTGTTCTTCTTCCTGTCCACGAAGATGCTGCCGGCCGTGGCGGGCCTGCTGCCGGTCTACCTCTTCGCCAAGAACGCCGGGCTGCTGGACAACATCTGGCTCCTGGTCGTCCTCTACACCTCCATGAACCTGCCGATCGCGGTGTGGATGATGCAGTCCTTCCTCGCCGAGGTGCCGGTCGCGGTCATCGAGGCCGCCCGTGTCGACGGCGCCCGGCTGCCCACGATCCTGGCCCGGGTGGTGGCCCCCATCGCCGTCCCCGGAATCGCCGCGACGGCCCTGATCTGCTTCATCTTCAGCTGGAACGAGCTGCTGTTCGCCCGGGTCCTGACGGGGGTGGTGGCCGAGACCGCCCCCGTCTTCCTGACCGGCTTCATCACCAGCCAGGGCCTGTTCCTGGCCAAGGTCTGCGCCGCGTCGCTCGTCATCTCCCTGCCGGTGCTCGCCGCGGGGTTCGCCGCCCAGGACAAACTGGTCCAGGGCCTGTCGTTGGGAGCCGTGAAATGAAGGCCGCCGTCATCGAGTCCGTGGGCCGCGCCGTCGTCACCGAGGTCCCGGACCCGACGCCCGGTCCGCGCGAGGTCGTCGTGGAGGTCGCCGCCTGCGGCCTGTGCGGAACCGACCTGCACATCCTCCAGGGCGAGTTCGCGCCCAAGCTGCCGATCGTGCCGGGCCACGAGTTCGCCGGCGAGGTGGTCGGCGTCGGCGCCCAGGTCACGGAGGTCTCGGTCGGCGACCGGGTGGCGGTGGACCCGTCCCTGTACTGCTACGAGTGCCGCTACTGCCGCACCGGCCACAACAACCTGTGCGAGCGCTGGGCGGCGATCGGCGTGACGACGGCGGGAGGCGCGGCGCAGTACGCGGTGGCGCCCGTCGCGAACTGCGTCAAGCTGCCCGAGCACGTCCGCACCGAGGACGCGGCGCTGGTGGAACCGCTCTCGTGCGCGGTGCGCGGCTACGACGTGCTCCAGTCGCGGCTCGGCGCCCATGTGCTGATCTACGGCTCCGGGACCATGGGCCTGATGATGCTGGAGCTGGCCAAGCGGACGGGCGCGGCGAGCGTGGACGTCGTGGACCTGAACCCGGCCCGGCTCCAGACGGCCCGGCGGCTGGGCGTGTCGGCGTCCGCTGCGAGCGCCGACGAACTGGACCGCCCACACGGCTGGGACGTGGTGGTCGACGCGACCGGCAACGCGGCGGCCATCCAGGACGGCCTGGACCGGGTGGCGAAGGCCGGCACCTTCCTCCAGTTCGGCGTCGCCGACTACGCCACACGGGTGACGATCGACCCGTACCGCATCTACAACCAGGAGATCACGATCACCGGCTCCATGGCCGTGCTGCACAGCTTCGAACGCGCGGCGGAGCTGTTCGCGAACGGGGTGCTGGACCCGGAGGTCTTCATCAGCGACCGGATCCCGCTGGAGCGCTACCCGGAGGCACTGGAGCAGTTCGCGGCGGGCGTGGGACGGAAGATCGTGGTGGTGCCGTAGGACGCGGCGGCGACGGGGGCGCGCGGTCCGTTCGGCGGCAGGGGCGGGGCGCGTCACCCGTTCGCCGGGTCGGGGCCTCAGGTAAGGGAACGGTAAAGCGCCCTCGTTCGTTACCCCCCACATGACAGCTATGACCCCAGGCTCGAACATCCCTCTCGCCGCCGCCCGCGTCTCGGTGGACGTGGCCGCTCCGGTGCGGCTGGACGTCTCGGGCCTGCTGCTCACCGCCGACGGCAAGGTGCGCTCCGACGACGACTTCATCTTCTACAACCAGCCGTCGGGCCCGGGCGTGACCTACCGCTCGGGCGGCGGCACCGCACCCGACGCGATCACGGTCGACACCGCGGCCGTACCGCCCGGCATCGAGAAGATCGTCGTCACCGCGAGCCCGGACGCCGCGGGCCAGACCTTCCAGGGCATCGAACCGACGGCCACGATCCGCAACGCGGACGACAACAGTGTCCTGGCCACGTTCACGCCCCCGCAGCTCGGCGCCGAGACGGCACTGGTGGTCGTCGAGATCTATCTGCGAGGCGGCCAGTGGAAGGCGCGGGCGGTCGGCCAGGGGTACGCCAACGGCCTCGCGGGCATCGCGACCGACTTCGGCGTGACGGTGGAGGAACCGGCAGCGGCCCCGGCGGCCCCGCAGCAGCCGGCCGCACCGGCCCAGCCGGTCGCTCCGCCGCACCCGGGCACGCCGCCGCAGCCGATGGCCCCGCCGCCGCCGGCCATGCAGCCCCAGGTCACCCCGCAGGCCCCGCCCGCTCCCCCGGCCCCGCCGGCCGCCGCCGCGCCCGCGCCCGGCACCGGGAAGATCAATCTCGACAAGGGCCGGGTCAGCCTGCAGAAGAACCAGACCGTGTCCCTGGTCAAGGGCGGCCGCCCGCTGCTGTCCCGGGTGCAGATGGGCCTCGGCTGGGAGCCCGCGTTCCGCGGCGCCGACATCGACCTGGACGCCTCCGTCATCGCCTACGGCCCGCAGCGCAACCACATCGACAGCTGCTACTTCGGCAAGCTGGCCATCCTGAACGGCTCGGTCAAGCACTCCGGCGACAACCTCACGGGCGAGGGCGCGGGCGACGACGAGGTGATCACGGTCGACCTCGGGCGTCTTCCGCAGGAGGTCACCGGCCTGGTCTTCACGGTCAACTCCTTCTCCGGCCAGAAGTTCACCGACGTCGCCAAGGCCTACTGCCGTCTCCTGGACGCCACCACCGGCGAGGAGCTGGTGCGCTTCGACCTCACCCACGCCGAGGCCCAGACCGGCGTGATGATGGCCAAGCTGATCCGCCAGTTCTCCGGCGAGTGGGAGATGACGGCCATGGGCGACTTCGTCAAGGCCCGCACCGTGCGGAACATGGTGAAGCCGGCGGCCCAGGCACTGTAGGCGCTGCCCGTGCGACGGTCGGGGCGCCCTCACCCGCGGGGCGCCCGCACCCCCTCCATGAGCAGGGACAGATACCGGCGGATCTGCCCGCCGTGCCCGTCCGCCAGCTCGGCGGCCGTCGCCACCCCGTGCGCCAGCCGCAGCAGCTCCACCGGCTCGAGGTCGGCACGCAGGGCGCCCTCCCGCCGGGCCGCCTCCACCATCCGGGTCGCGGCACCCTTGATCGAGGCGGCACAGGCGGTGACCGCGCCGGGCGAACCGTCCGTGACGGCCGACCCGAGCAGCGCCTTCAGGCCGCGCACCTGGATCGAGCCCACGCACAGCTCGTACAGCCACTCCGTCAGGGCCTCGCCCGGCGCCAGGCCGTCCGCCAGCTCGTCGGCGCGGGCGGCGATGGCCTCGATCCGGTCGACGTAGGCGGCCTCCAGCAACGCCCTGCGGTTCGGGAAGTGGCGGTACAGCGTGCCGGAACCGACCCCGGCCCGCTTGGCGATCTCGTCCAGCGACGCGTTCTCCCCCTGCTCGGCGAAGGCTTCCGCCGCCACCTTCAGCAACCGCTCGTAATTGCGTCGAGCGTCCGCGCGCATGGGCCTGCCCCGCGTCATCCAGATACTCCTTGCGAACCGGAGAGCATCTCCGTATGTTATCGGGCACAAACCGGGGACTGTCCCCGGTTGTCCCCGGTCATCCGCCGAACGGAGTCCGACCCGTGTCCAGCTCTGCCTCGGCCGACTCCGGCCCACGGGCCGTACTGGCCCGCTACCGCCGCGCGATCCTCGACAAGTCCGCCGACGACCTCGCCGACCTGTACGCGGTCGACGCGGTGCACGAGTTCCCGTTCCGCTTCCCGGGCCTGCCCGCGCGCTACCAGGGGCGCGAAGAGGTGCGCGCGGGCTACCGGTCGCTGTGGGGCGCGAGCCCCGCGCGCCCGGAGACCGTCCACGAAGTGGCGGTGCACCAGTCCACCGACCCGGAGGTGATCACCGTCGAGCAGACCGTCACCGGGACCGTGACCACCACCGGCGCACCTTTCGAGGTCCCCGGCCTGCTGGTGATGCGGGTCCGCGACGGCCTGCTCGTCCATGTGCGCGACTACATGGACGGCCTCGCGGTCACCGGTGCGCTGCCGCGATGACCCGGCTGCCGGGCCGGCCGACGGCCCGGAAGTCGGGCCGTCCGGCCGTCAGGCCGCCCACGGCCAGTCGGTGCTGCGTGCCGACTCCAGCAGCGGGACCATCCGGAAGGCGGCGTCCGAGAGTCCCCCGAACACATGGCGGTTGCCCTTGCCCGACGGGCCGTGACCGGCCCGGTAGCCCTCGAGGTTCCAGGTATAGACCGGGATGTGGGCCGGGACCTGGGCGGTCGGGTCGCCGTGGCGGTTCGGGGCGTACTGCTCGTCGGTGACGATCAGCACCCGGTCGTGCTTGCGGTAGTGCCGGCGCACCGCCTCGGTGGTGTCGGTGCCGCCCAGGTTGCCGAAGCGGTCCAGAACCTTCAGCACGGACTCGCCCTTGCGGAACTCCACCGCGTTGCTGGTGGTGCCGAACTCGACGAGGTCGGCGTGCGCGGCACGCAGCGCGAGCGCGGTGCCGAAGATCGCCGCCGCGTCGGCCCGGTTGAGCTGCGAGCGCTCGGACACCTGCGACCAGAACATCGAACCCGAGCGGTCGACCAGCACGAGCGTCCGGCCCGGCAGCGCCGGCACGTTGGCCAGCGAGTGGGCGAGCGCCTGCTCCAGCGGATAGGACCAGCGCAGCGAGGGCGCGTGCTGGTACGCGGCGAGGTACCGGAAGGGGAACTGCCGCGAGCGCGCGACCTCGGCCGGGTCGCTGATCCTTGCCGCCACCTGGGCCGCGACCTCGTCGGACACGCCTGCCTGGTCGAAGTTCCGCAGGTTGCGCACCAGCGCCATCGCGCCCATGGACGGAATCACGGCCTCCCAGGCCGCCTTGTCCATCGGGCCCTGGATCCAGCCGGCCAGCGCCTCCCAGGTGATCCCGGCCGCGGCCAGCCGCTCGGCGCCGCCGGGCTCGTTGACGACCGCCCGGCGCCGCTCGACGGGCAGCGCCATCAGCTCGCGGTGTGCGGCCAGCACCGGGATCGACGCGGGCGGCACGGCGTTCTCCGGGTGGTGCCGCCGGTCGAGGGCGTGCCGGAACAGCTCACCCTGCCACGGCTTGTCCGGGTCCGGCGCGGCGTGCACCAGGTTGAGGATGTCGCCGAAGCGGTAGCCCTTGGACGCGGTGTCGTACTTCAGCAGCGACTTGGCGTGGTAGAGCCGCCGTACGGCGTCGGCGATCCCGCGCTTGAGGGGCTTGGGCACGGCACGGCCGTAGGTCGCCGTCCAGTAGGCGAGCAGCTCTCCGGGCTCGTCCGGGCGCTGGAGCACACTGTCGACGACCTGCCGGTTGGACGGGCCGTCGGTCGCACCCGCCGCCAGCCGTGCGTGGACGTACTCGGCGGCGCCCACGATCGAGGCCGTCCGCATGTTGCCCTCACCGCGCAGCCAGCCGAGCAGGCCGGCCGTCCACGACGGGTCGGCGACGGCGAGCTCGCGCACGAGCTTCGCGAACCGGTCGTCGCGGTCGGCGCCGGACTCGTAGAAGGTCTGCTGGGAGACCATGTTCGAGATCGCGAGCAGAAAGAGCTCCGAGCGTGCGTCGCGCTCGCGGCCCCGGCCGCCCTCGTACGTGCGCAGCACGCGCCCCGTGGAGGTGACCCGCGAGGTGGGCTGCGCCTTGGCTGCCTTGGAATTGAATCGCGCCATGATGAATTCCCCCGAATTCAAGAGAGTGTCGGGGAGGCGCAGCAGAAGGAGGGTGCCCGAGATCAGGGGTCGGCGACGGACTTTATGCCAGATGCTCTGCCGATTGAGCTACATCGACCCGAAGTCGATGACGGGACTCGAACCCGCAACCGTCCGATCCAAGGAAGTAACCGTTGCCTGCGCACCGGGCACCCACCATGAGCTGCGCCTCCCGAGATCAGGTCGGCGGCGGCTGTTTTCGTCCCTTGAAAGAGAAGTAGCCGTCACCGGCGCACCGGGAGGTGCATGAAGTTTTCGGTGTCCAGAGATCGAGGGCGGCTGAACCGACGGTCGGTGCTCTGCCACTGAGCTACACCGGCATGTCGAGCCGGTGGCGGGATTCGAACCCGCGGCCTCCCCATTAAGAGTGGAAGTAGGTCCTGCCTGTCGCACCTGGACGTGCATCACTCTAGGAGGGGAGCCGCGGGACGGGCGAGCGAATTAATTCCCGGTCATTCAGAAGGGGTTCAGCCCCGCTTCTGCCGCTTCCACGGACCGGTGATGGCGAGCATGATGCCGGGGGTCTGGATGTTGGCGAACAGGGTCCTGCCGTCGGGCGAGAAGGTGACTCCGGTGAACTCGCTGTACTCCGGCTCCTCCTCGGTGCCGATGTTCAGTTCGTTGCGGGCGATCGGGTAGGTGCGGCCGCTCTCGGTGGCGCCGAACAGGTGCTGGACGCCTTCGCCGTCCTCGGCGATGACGAGGCCGCCGTAGGGGGAGACGGTGATGTTGTCCGGGCCGTCGAAGGCGCCGTCCTTGGCCGGGTCCGGGTTGACGCCGAGCAGCACCTTCAGGGTGAGGGTGCGGCGCTTGGGGTCGTAGAACCAGACCTGGCCGTCGTGCTGGACGGGGCTCTCCTCGCGGGCGTAGGAGGAGACGATGTAGGTGCCGCCGTCACCCCACCACATGCCCTCCAGCTTGCGGGCGCGGGTGATCTCGCCGTCCTTGAACTGCTTACGGGTGGAGACCTGCTTGGCGTCCCGGTCGGGGACGTCCACCCAGTCGACGCCGTAGACCGTGCCGATCCTCGTCGCGCGGGACAGGTCGTCCACGAACTTGCCGCCGGAGTCGAAGCACTTGAACGCCTGAAGGACGCCCGCGTCGTTGGCGAGGGTGCGCAGCCTGCCCCGGCCGTGGCGGAAGCCCTCCGGCGGGGTCCAGCGGTAGAGCAGGCCGTTGGGGCCGGAGGCGTCCTCGGTGAGGTACGCGTGCCCGCGCTTGGGGTCGATGACGACCGCTTCGTGGGCGTAGCGGCCGAAGGCCTTGACCGGCTTGGGGTCGCGGTTGGCCCGGTGGTCCTCCGGGTCGACCTCGAAGACGTAGCCGTGGTCCTTGGTGAAGCCGTTCTTGCCGGCCTTGTCCTCGGTCTCCTCGCAGGTCAGCCAGGTGCCCCAGGGGGTGCTGCCGCCCGCGCAGTTGGTGGCGGTACCGGCGATGCCCACCCACTCGGCGACCTCGCCGCCGCGGCGGACCTCGACGACGGTGCAGCCGCCGGCCGCGGCCGGGTCGTAGACCAGGCCCTCGGTGAGCGGCACCGGGTGCGGCCACTGGGCGCGGGCACCGGCGAGCTCGTGGTTGTTGACCAGCAGGACGGCGCCGCGGGGGCCCTCGAAGGTGGCGGTGCCGTCGTGGTTGGACGGCGTGAACTCGCCGGACTCCAGCTTCGTCCGGCCGCTGTAGGTGATGACCTTGTACGAGAAGCCGGCGGGCAGCGCGAGGATGCCGTTCGGGTCGGCGATCAGCGGGCCGTAGCCGACGCCGGCGTGGTGGCCACCGCGCGCGGTCTCCGCCTCGTCGCTGTCGATGTCCGTGGCGGCGAGGGCGTTCGGCGCGGTGGCGAGCGCGCCGACGCTGCCCGCCAGGGCGACCCCGGCACCGGTGATCGCGGATTTTCTGGCGAAGTCCCTGCGGGTGAGCGACATGGTGTGTGTCTCCTGAGACGGTGGAAGCTGCCGTGGAGGGTGGCGGGCCTCGGTTCGGCGCAACCGTCCCGCCCGCGCCTGAACGGCGGCTGAACACCGGTCGACTTCACCGGGCCTTGTTTCATGAACCCGTATGCGCGACCCCACGGAAGACCCAAGTCAGCCGGGACACCTCCGGCGCAGCCCCAGTGCCGGCCCGGCGGCAACCCGATGCCGACCCACTACCGGCCCAGCGGCAACCCGATGCCGACCCAGCGCCGGCACGGCGGCAGCAGCGGTCAGCCCCCGTGCGCCGACCGTGCCTTGAAGGCCGCCTTGCGGGCCTCCTTGGCGATCTTCTTGTCCGGGTGCAGCCGCCCCATGGCCTCCAGCACGTCCGCCGTCCCCGGGTGGTCCACCCGCCAGGCCGCCGCGAAGAACCCGCTGTGCTGCTCGGCGAGACCCTGCACGAGGGCGTGCAGCTCCTCGGAGTCCCCCTCGGCCGCCAGTTGCGCGGCCACGGTGTCGATGGTGAGCCAGAAGACCATGTCCTGGGACGGCGGCGGTACGTCGGGCAGGCCCCGCTCGGTCAGCCAGACCCGGGCCAGCCCGCCCAGTTCGGCGTCGTCGAGCACCTCGCGCAGCGCCGGTTCGGCCACGGCGCCCACCAGGGACAGGGCCTGCTGGCAGCGCAGCCGCCGCAGCGGGGCCCCGGCGTCCGCGCCGCGCGCCGCGGCCAGCAACTCGCGTGCCGCGCCGAGGGGTTCGCGGCGCGCCAGCCACTGCTCGGTCTCGGCGTGGGTGGCGGCGGCCGGGTAGCCGGCGGTGCCGTCGAGCAGCGCGTCCGCGCCCTTGTCCGCGAGGTCGCCGACCGCCGGGGCGTCGTGGCCGGCGTCCAGCAGCCGGGCCCGCACCCCGTACAGTCCGAGGGGGGTCAGCCGCACCATGCCGTAGCGGGTGACGTCCACCTCGCCCTCGGGGGCCGCCGGATCGGCGGCGGTGTCCTCGGTGTGCTCGGCGTCCGCCAGGAGCGCCTCGTCCACCGGCCGGTACTCCACGAGTCCGGCCGGCTCCAGCAGCCGGAACTGGTCGTCCAGCCGCATCATGGCGTCGGAGACCTGTTCCAGCATGTCGTTGGTGGGCTCGGCGATGTCGCCGGGCACGATCATGGAGGCGGCCAGGACGGGCAGCGGCACCGGGGCGCCGGCGGGGCCGTCCTCGCCGGCGGTGAGCAGGTAGAGGTTGGCGAGCACGCCGTCCAGGAAGTCGGCCTCGGCCTCGGGGTCCCAGCCGAGCGCGGAGAGGTCGACGGCGCCGCCCTCGTCCATCGCGTCGATCAGGCCCTCCAGATCGGGCACGCTCGCGTCGGCCAGCACGGCCTCCAGCCCGGTCAGCCACACCCCGAGCGCGTCCTGCGGCGAGCCGCCGGTGAGCAGGCGCAGCTCGGCGCCCGCGGCGACGGTGCCCTCCTCCTCGTCGGTGATCTCCACGAGCCCGGTGTCGACGGCGATCCGCCAGGCCTCGCTCGCCAGGGCCGCGGCGTCGTCCCCGGCCAGCCCCAGCACTCCGGCCGCCTCGGGCAGTTGCTCCTCGGCCAGCGCGCCGCCGGCGTCGACCCGGGTGGCGGGTCCGGCCCAGCGGGCGAGCCGGGCGGCGCGCGAGAGCAGCGGGGTGGCGAGGGCGTCCCGGGCCAGCTCCGGTTCGGAAGCGAGCCGCACCGGCGGCAACGGGGACCTGTCTGACATCGGCTGGTTCTCCTAGCGGGCCTGAGGGCCTGGACGTGGGCGGGCCTGAGGGCCTTGACGACTCAACCGCTCAGCCTAGACGGATTTCCACCGATGCCGCCCGGTTCATCTGGTCGCCAGCGGCCGTACATGGCCGAAACCTTGACAACCCCCGTCGTCAGGCAGGAGATTGACGCGCGTAGACGTTGGGGGGACAACTGTTCACTCGGCTCTACGCGTGTCACGACAGGGCCTGAGCCCCGGCACGCTTCCGTTCCACCCTCGTCCCGGCGCTCACGCACGTCCCCGGAGGGATCCCTTGCCGAGCAGGTCTTCCGCGCGCCTCGCCGCGCTCACCGTCGCCGCCGTGTGCTCGGCGGCATCGGCCGTCGTCCTCACCACGCCCGCGCACGCCGACTCGGTGCGCGTCCACGACATCCAGGGCACGACCCGAATATCGCCGTTCGCGGGCCAGAAGGTCACGGACGTGCCCGGCATCGTCACGGCCACCCGCGCCTACGGCTCCTCCAGGGGCTTCTGGATCCAGGACCCGGCCCCCGACGACGACCCGGCCACCAGCGAGGGCGTGTTCGTCTTCACCAGCTCCGCCCCGAAGGTCGCCGTCGGTGACTCCGTCACGGTCACCGGCACGGTCTCGGAGTTCGTCCCGGGCGGCGCGTCCTCCGGCAACCAGTCGGTCACCGAGATCACCAAGCCGGTGATCACCACGGTCTCCACCGGAAACGCGGTCCCGGCGCCGGTCGTCGTCGACGAGGACTCGGTGCCGGACGCGTACGCCCCCGCCGGCGACACCGCCGCGTCCGGCTCGGTCAACGGCCTGACCCTGGACCCCGCGACGTACGCCCTGGACTACTACGAGTCCCTGGAGGGCATGAACGTCCAGGTCGCCGACGCCCGCGTGGTCACCGCCACCGACCCGTACAGCGAGCTGTGGGTGACGGTGAAGCCGCACGAGCACCCGAGCCCCCGCGGCGGCACCGTCTACGGCTCCTACGACTCCCAGAACACCGGCCGCCTTCAGATCCAGTCGCTGGGCTCGACGGCCGACTTCCCGGTGGCGAACGTCGGCGACACCCTGGAGGGCACCACCACCGGCCCGCTGGACTTCAACCAGTACGGCGGCTACACCCTGGTCGCGAGCGAACTCGGCACGCTGAAGGCCGGCGGCCTGGAGCGCGAGACGACCCGGAAGCAGTCGGGCCGCGAGCTGGCGGTGGCGACCTACAACGTCGAGAACCTCGACCCGTCGGACAGCACCTTCGACCAGCACGCCTCCGCGATCGTGAACAACCTCCGGTCGCCCGACATCGTGTCGCTGGAGGAGATCCAGGACGACAACGGCGCCACGGACGACGGCACGGTCGACGCGAGCGAGACCGTGAACAAGCTGATCGACGCGATCGTCGCGGCGGGCGGCCCGAAGTACGACTGGCGCGGGATCGACCCGGTCAACGACCAGGACGGCGGCGAGCCGGGCGGCAACATCCGCCAGGTGTTCCTCTTCAACCCGGAGCGGGTGTCCTTCGTGGACCGTCCGGGCGGCGACTCCACCACCGCCGTCGGCGTGACCAAGGTGCACGGCAAGGCTCGGCTGACGGCCTCCCCGGGCCGCGTCGACCCGGCCGACGCGGCCTGGAGCAACAGCCGCAAGCCGCTGGCCAGCGAGTTCGTCTTCCGCGGCAAGACGGTCTTCGTGATCGCCAACCACCTCAACTCCAAGGGCGGCGACCAGGGTCTGGCCGCGCAGTACCAGCCGCCGGTGCGCAGCTCGGAGATCCAGCGCCACGCCCAGGCGACCGTGGTCAACGCGTTCGTCAAGGACATCCTGTCCGTGCAGAAGAACGCGAACGTCATCGCGCTCGGCGACATGAACGACTTCGAGTTCTCCGGCACCGCGAAGATCCTCGAGGGTGACGGCGAGCTGTGGTCGGCGATCAAGTCGCTGCCGAAGAGCGAGCGTTACACCTACGACTACCAGGGCAACCAGCAGGTCCTGGACCAGATCCTGATCAGCCCGGCGATCCGGCGCGGCTGCGACTTCGAGTACGACAGCGTGCACATCAACTCGGAGTTCCACGACCAGATCAGCGACCACGACCCGCAGGTGCTGCGGTTCCGCCCGTAGGGCGCGCGAGGTTCAGGACCGGCTGAACGGCGCGCCGGGTTCAGGACTGGCTGAACACGTCGTTCAGCCAGTCCTGCCAGGCGGCCTCGCACTCCTTGATGTCGGCGCCGGGCGCGAAGTCGTGCAGGGAGATGCCGACCGGGTGCCCCCAGTGGTTGCGCCCGAAGACGCGGGTGAGGCCCCGGTCCGTGCGCAGTCCGATGAAGTACGGGTTGCGGAAGTCGACCACGGCCTCGAACGTGTCCGGCCCCCGGACGGTCAGCCGCGTGCCCGCCGCCACGTCCTCGCCGACACCGAGCGCCCGCCCGACCACGGCGAGGGCGTCGGCGGCCTTCGACGCCTCGGGCCCGTCGAACGTGGCGAAGGCGGCCGGCCGGGGCGCGAAGTGGACCAGGTACTCGCGCAGGGTGTGCAGATAGAAGTCGGTGTGCTTGGCGGCGCCGTCGTACTGGTTGTCCCAGTCGTCGACGAAGATGCCGCTGTGCACGTACCGCACCCAGGCCCGTCGCCCCTCGTCGCGGGGCTCGATCGTGTAGTCGAGCTGGTTGAGGGTCTGCTCGGAGATGCCCTCGACGTCCTCGACGCGGTTGGTGTAGCGGTGCGGCGGCTCCCATGCGGTGACCTTGGACCCGAAGGGGCCCCTGCCGCCGACCCGGGGCTCGGGCGGCTCCATCGGCCACAGATACCCTCCGGTGCCGGTGGTGACGGCCTCCCACACCTGCTCCGGGGTGGCGTCGACCTCGAACTCGCGGGCGATCTCGAATTCCTTGGACATTGCGGGCTCCTGACTAGTCCTGCTCTGTTGCCTTGAGGGTGGGGTGGACGGCCACGACGATCCGGTGGTCGCGACCGGCTTCGGCGTCGGGGGCGTCGTACTTGCGGATCAGGGCGCTCACGCCCGCCGTCAGTTCCTGGACGAAGGCCGCCCGGTCGGCGGCCGAGGCGAAGCGCACCTCGCCGTCCAGCGCGTATGTGGCCAGCCGCTGGCGGGCCTTGGCCGCACCGGTGATCAGCGCGCCGACGTCGCGCACCAGCCGGGCGCCGAGGGCGAGCAGCCAGCGCGCGGACAGCTGGTCGCGGAAGCGGTCCGGGTCGGGCTGCACGGCGGCCAGCGCGAGCGGCGAGATGACGTACGACGCGGCGGTCGCGCGCATCAGCCGCTCGGTGACGTTGCCCTTGCGGCGCTCGCCGGCCAGCTCGACCAGGCCGTGCCGCTCCAGCGTCTTGAGGTGGTAGTTCACCTTCTGCCGGGCCAGGCCGACCTGCCCGGCCAGCATGGCGGCCGACGCGGGTCCGGCCGCCAGTTCGGCGAGCAGCCGGGCCCGGACGGGGTCCAGGGAGACCGCCGCCGCCTCGGGGTCCTCGATCACGGTCACGTCCAGCATGGGTCCACCGTCTCACCGAAAACTTTTTTTGTCCAGACGACCCGAGTTTTCGGCTGGTCCCGGTTTTCGGAGTGTTCGGTGTTCGGCGTGCGGCGCCGGCCCGGCCCGAGTGGTCCCGGACAGGCCGCCGCCCCCCACCGGTCCGGTGGAGGGCGGCGGCATCCCTTGGAGGAGGCCCTACTGGCATGTCCTGCGCTTGTACCGGCGCACCAGCAGCCCGGCCGCCACCGCGGCCGCGCAGACCGCGCCCGCGATCATCAGGGGGCGTGGGTTGCGCCGGCAGGCCTGGACGGCGTCGGTCACGGGTCCGGGGACCGCCTGCTCGGCCCTGTGCCCCATCGACGTGGCCTTCTCCTGCGCCCGGTGTCCCACCAGGGCTGCCCTCTCCTGGGTACGGTGCCCGACCAGGGTGGCCCGCTCCTGCGCCCGGTGCCCGGCGACTCCGGCCCGCTCCTGCGCCTTGTGCCCGACCAGGGTCGCCTTCTCCTGGGCGCGGTGGCCGACCTGTGCGGCCGTGCCCCGCAGGCCGACCGTCATCGCGCCGGCCCGGTCGCGCAGATCCGCGGCGCGCGCCTTGGCCCGGCCCTTCACATCGGCCCGGGCCGCCAGTTCCTCGACGGTGTCGCCGAGCCGGCTCCTGGTCTGCTCGATCTGCGCGCGCAGTTCGTCGGGGCCCTTCGCGCCGAGGGCCCGCCTCGACCCGCCGCCCGTGCCCTGCGTCCTGTCCGTCATCGGTGGTGCGCCCTTTCCTTGAGCTCCTCGACGTCCGCCTTGACGCTGCCGATCGTCCGCTGCGGTGTGGGCGGTCCGGCTCGCCGCAACTGGGAGCGGCCGACCACGGCCAGCAGCCCCGCGATCGCGAACAGGGCGCCCGTCACGATGAGCGCCGACGCCCACACGGGCAGCGCCAGGGAGAGTGCGGCGACGGCCGTGCCGGCGAGCGCGATCAGTCCGACGTAGGCGATGGCGCCCGCGGCGCCCAGCAGCCCGCCGCCGCGCCCCATGCGCCGGCCCTTCGCGGTCAGCTCCTCCTTGGCGAGGGCCACTTCCTGCCGTACGAGCAGGGAGAGGTCCTCGGTGGCCTGGTGCACGAGTTCGCCCACCGAGCGGTCGCCCACCGGGTGGGGCAGCTCGCGCACAGGTCTGGCTTCGATGGTCCCGGTCACGGTGTCCCGCCTCCTCTCGGTCCGGAACAACCCGGGTACCCAGAGGCGCCCCCGCTACCCGTGGCCCGCCGGGCCGGTCCCGCGCTCGCCGAGCCGCGCCAGCTGGGTCTGGAACCAGTCGAGCCGCGCCTGCAACAGTGCGGCCTCGGCGGCGAGTTCGGGCACGCCCAGCTCTTGGGGCGCGCCGAGTCCTTCGGGCGGGGGGAATCCGACGGGCGGGGTGAACCCGACGGGCGGGGTGAACCCGTCCGGCGGGGTGAGCCCATCAGGCGTGGTGAGACCATCAGGCGTGGTGAGCCCATCAGGCGTGGTCGGTCGCCCGGGCACGCCGTCCGCCTCGGCGGCACCGGGAGCCCGCGTCCCGCCCGGGCCCCGGCCCGCGCCCGCCGCCCCGCCGGGCGCTCCCGTGCCGGCGCCCGGTGCCGACGGCACGTCACCGAGGGCCGCGCCGCCCAGCGCGCCGTCGGTCACGGCCCGCAGCCCGTCCCCGGCCAGCCGGGCGAAGCTCGCGGGGGTCACGGAGACACGTCCTCGTACGCAGGCCGCGCACGCGGCGGCCAGGGCCCGCAGTCCGGGTCGCCCCCAGCCCGCGTCGGCCAGCGCGACGGCGGGCGCGCCGCACGCGCACGGGCCGACCGTCATCGTCCGCACCCGCTGCCGGGCGTAGCGGAAGCCGCGCTCGAAGCGGATGTAGGCGCCCAGCACCGACACCTCGAGGAGCACCGCGGACCGGTGCTCGGCGGTGCACAGCAGCGCCTCGGCCGCGGTGCGTTCGTGCACGCAGTGGAAGCCGCAGTCGCACAGCCGGGCGGGCGGGCGGTGCCGGCGGCCGTAGACGCAGGCCGCGTCGGCGACGACGCCGTACGGCAGCGCGCCGCCGAGCGACACTCCGGTGAAACCGGCCCGGGTGCCGTCCTGGGACAGCACCGGGTGAGCGATCTTGTAACCGGTCGGCGGCTCCGTCGGGCGTTCCGTCGGCAGCCGCAGCCTCATCGGGCGGCCGGGACCTCTTCGGGCGCGGCGGCCTGCGGTTCCTGGATCTCCTCGGGACGTTCGATCTCCTCCTCGGCGACCCGCGGCTCCCGCTGCTCCTCCGCGACTCCGGTGGCCAGTGCCTTGCCGAGCTTCATGACGCCTCCCAGGGCTGCCCGTCGGGGACCTCAGTCCCATGGTGACGCATGACGGGCGACTTGGACACAGGGCGCCGGAGGGGACGCCGTCCCGCGCGTGGAGGACACTGTGCGGTATCACTGTGCCGCCACACTATGCAGCATCGCTTATCGGAACTCCGTAGAAGATTTAAGTGGAGCTTCACGGTATGGTCGCCGACACTGCCTGCATGACAACAGCGCCCGCTCCCGCCCCGCCGCTCGGCCGCGCCCTGTGCGCCATGATCACACCGTTCACCGCCGACGCGGAGGCGCTCGACCTCGACGGGGCCCAGCGGCTCGCCGACCGGCTGGTGCGCGAGGGCTGCGACGGCCTGGTCCTGAGCGGCACGACGGGCGAGTCGCCGACCACGACGGACGCCGAGAAGGCGGCGCTGATCCGGGCCGTGCGCGAGGCCGTCGGGGACCGGGCCTCGATCGTGGCGGGCGTGGGGACGGCCGACACCCGGCACACCGTCGAACTCGCCCTGGCGGCCGAGAAGGCGGGCGCCGACGCGGTCCTGGTGGTGACGCCGTACTACAGCAGGCCCCCGCAGGACGCTGTGGAGGAGCACTTCCGCACGGTCGCGGACGCCTGTGGCCTGCCGGTCGTGCTCTACGACATCCCCGGCCGCACGGGCACCCGCATCGAGCCCGACACGATGCTCCGGCTGGCCGAGCATCCCCGGATCACGGCAGTCAAGGACTGCTCCTACGACCTCCTCGGCGTCCAGAAGCTGCTGGCCCGCACCGAGTTGGCGGTCTACGCCGGCTGCGACGAGCACATCCTCGCCCTGTACGCGGTGGGCGGCACCGGATACGTCAGCACGGTCGCGAACGCGGCACCGCGTCAACTGCGTGCCGTCCTGAACGCGTTCGACGCGGGCGACACCGCGCTGGCGGCGCGGTTGCAGCAACAAGCCATCGAGCTCGTGGAGTTGACGATGGCCTCCGGGCTGCCCGGCACCGTGACCGTCAAGGGGCTGCTCGGCGCGCTCGGACTGCCCGCGGGCCCGGTGCGCGCACCGCTGCGCCCCGCCGGCCGGGAGACCGTCGAGGCACTGCGGGCCGCCCACGAGCGCCTGTCGGCGTCCGCGCCCGGGAGCTGAGCCGCGGGGCGACCGAGCCGTAAGGTGGCCTCGTGAGCCGCCCGCTGCTGTTCCTCGACGTAGACGGCCCCCTCAACCCGTGGGCTGCCCAGCCGGAGCGGCGCCCCGAGGGCTACACGACGATCCGGGTGGCACTGCATCCGGGCCGGGTGCTGCGGGTCTGGCTGAACCCGTCGCACGGCCCGGCGCTGCTGGAGCTGGGCTACGACCTGTGCTGGGCCACCACCTGGATGGACGCCGCGAACCGCTGGATCGCCCCGGTCCTCGGCCTGCCCGAACTGCCGTACGTCGACTTCGGCGACGGACTGTTCGCCTTCCGGCCCGACGGCGTCCACTGGAAGACGGAGGCGATCGTGACGTACGCGGCGGGCCGCCCCTTCGCCTGGGTGGACGACGAGCAGACCCCCGCGGACACCGCGTACGTGACGGCCGGGCATCCCGGCCCTGCTCTGCTGCACCACGTGGACCCGCGGGTGGGTCTGCGGACGCCGGACTTCACGGCGCTCGCGAGGTTCGCGGACTCGCTGCGTCGCGACACGGCGACATGAACAGGGCGTCCGTGCGCACGGCCGGCCACCCTCGCCCGCGGTCCGTCCTCGGGTTCCGGGAGTCGTCGCGGGCGGGGGCCTTGGTCACGGCCTTGGTACGGCCTTGGTACGGCCTAGGTCACGAGGTCAGGGGCACCGGGTGGATCTCGTCGGCCCGGTGACCGGCGCGCTCGTGGATGCGCTGGACCGCTTCGGCCGAGGGGGCCTCGGAGAGGCAGTAGACCGTGCCGGACTCCGGGTCCGCCCAGGCCTTCTCGA
Source organism: Streptomyces sp. NPDC006393 (assembly GCF_040628575.1). Taxonomy (NCBI): domain Bacteria; kingdom Bacillati; phylum Actinomycetota; class Actinomycetes; order Kitasatosporales; family Streptomycetaceae; genus Streptomyces; species Streptomyces sp. NPDC006393. Next base: position 23,422 of record NZ_JBEXZD010000004.1, on the reverse strand, counting down.
AGTGGACGCCTTCTTCGTCCTCGATGGCAAGATCGGCCTGGTGCGCCTTCTGCAGCTGGTCGGCCGAGATGCCCTTCATCCCGTGGTGGACATCCATGAACTGGGGCATGGCGGCGCATCTCCTTCCGCTGCCGCGTCCCGGCGTTCGGCGCCGCCGAGTCCGCTGGGCCACTTCCGTCATCTCCATCCTGTCCCCGTACGACCGTGACGGCGACCAGACCGTTGACCGCCGGGGCGGCCGTCGGTCGCGGCCGCCCGTGATCAGTCGTGGCTGTTCGGATTGCAGTGCAGGTCAGGGGATCAGCTTGCCCCGGGGGGCCGTTTCGGCGGAGCCAGCCGCAGCCGCATGCGCAGGCCAGTCGTGGTGGGCCGGATGACGCCCCGACGCGGAGGCACCGGCCGGATCTCACGGCGGGTGGTCGCCCGGACGGCCAGCGCCCGCCACCGGGACGGCTGCACGGTCAGGCCGCAGGCGTCCATGGTCGAGGAGTACGAGGCCAGCAGCCGGGCCAACCGAGAGCGGCAGCCCGACCGTGGACCAGTACGCCGCCGGGTAGGCGTGACGGGCGTAGGCGGCGCCGCCTATCGCAGCGAGCGGACCACCCAGCTCGGCCAACGTAACCATGTCCGTCACAGCGATCAGCTCGCCTGAGCCATCGGGAAGGCACCCGGAGCAACAGCGGTCGCCCGGTAGGCGATGCCGTGCCGCTCCTGGCCGTTGAAGACGTTCTTCCACGGCCGCGCCACCAAACCCGGCAGCGAGACCGGAGCACCGACCGTCAGGCCCTCGGTCACTCCGCTTTCCGGGACGGTGACCTGGATCAGCGACGACTCGCCCTCGTCGATGTAGGCGACGCCGACGGTCATCAGCGCCTCACCGGTCACCGCGTCCTTCATGCCTGCCCGCCTGATGAAGCAGCGCCGGGGGTGGCCCCCTCACCCGATCCTCCGGCCGCAAGACCACCGTCCTGGCCAGGCACATCAAGAACCAGCCTCGCCTCAGCCGGCCACATCTGGGCCTTCGCCGCCCTCACCGCATCCCCCGGAGCACGAGCCCATTACGACCGCCGCCGCGCCGCCGAAGACCGCCACGTCGCAGCCCAACGCAACCTCTTCAACCGCCTGCACCACTGCCTCACCCACCACATCCCCTACGACGAACACACCGCCTTCCCCGCCACCGCTTGACTGATCAACCGCATCGGATGTCTGTCTCCGCCGGCTGGGCACAACCAGTCGAGGGCTAGGTTGGGCGCGTGGATGAGGATGCGATCACCATCAGGCTCACGCGCGATCAAGCGTTCGTGCTGTCGGACTGGCTGTACCAAGTCATGTTCCGGTCCGACGACCTTGAGGGGATCGTGCACGATCGAGCCGTCTGGTCGCCGATCTACGCGATCTCCGGAACGCTGGACAAGACGCTGAGTGAGATCTTCATGCCCGACTACGGTCCGCGCCTTGAGGCAGCCAAGGAGCGTCTCCGCTCCGATCTGTACGGCGGAGCCGGCGAGTTGACGGCACAAGGCCAAGACACGACCGACGCACCACAAGCGCACCAGATAGAGCGGGGAACAGCAGGGAATCACGGTGAAGGCGACCAAGGGTGATGAGACCTGGTGCCAAGCGCACGCCCAGCTCAGGGGCCTTGCCCGCCCCAAATGAAGCTTCCGAAGCTGATGCTGCCAACGGAGCGACGGAGTCAGCAGGGGCAAGCGTCCTCAGCAGCCCTGCCCTCGCGGTGTTCACGTGCCTACGATCACGCAGTGAGCTACGACATCTACTTCTTGAACCGACGCGACGGGCAATCCTGGGATGAGGTCCTGGAGGCGATGGAGGAGGCAGCCGAAGACAGCGAGCCGATCCCCGCGCACCTCCTTGGAGCTTGGGACCGAATAGTGCCACAGGCTCGGACCCTGCTGGGCGAAGTAGAGATCACGGAGTACAAGCAGGAGTCGCGGGACCTGAGCCACTCGGGCACCGGCATCGACCTGTCCGTATTCGGTGACGAGGTGACCATCACTGTGCCCTACTGGCATGCGGGAGACGACGCTGCAGTCGTGCTCGGCCAGATCTCCGCGCTTGCCGCGATCGTCGAGAAGGAGACCGGGCTGACTGCCTACGATCCCCAGGCAGAACGTCCGCTGATGGAGACACCACGTGAGGATCCGATTGGGCTGATGTCGCGAATCACCGAGGATTTGCGTAGCCGCTACGGCGGTTGAGCACCGAGCACCGGCGGAGCCTGCCAGGTTACGAGCCGTCTCGGCGCGGGCCACAGTCATGCCAGATACAAGGGTCAGCCACGGTCAACTTGGTTGTCTCGCAGCCGAGTTCTCGGTGGCCTAGCCAGGTATCGAAGCTCCAGGGTAAGCGTCCTCACTCCCGCCCCTCTCTCCTAAAGCGGTGCTCTCCCAGCCGACTCAAGGCAAGGGAGAGAAGCCGGCGGACTGGTCGAGCTGAAACCGTGGGCCTGTGCACGTGGGCACCCAGCCCTGCTGTAGGGCGGATGCAATGGCATCGGCAACATCAGTGGGCAGTACCGGGTTGCCGGGACGGCCGAGCCAGTTGCCAGGGTGAGGCTGGTTGGTGGTGACGACGAGCGTCATTCCAGGACGACCCGCGTGCTCCACGGCGTAAGTGCACGGCGACCAGCAGAGAGCCTGGCTGTAGGTGGGCCTGCGTCTCAGTCGCCATCGGTAGACCGTGCCGTCGACGACTATGCGCCGTGCTCCCTTACGCCCCAAGGCCATGTCCGCCCCCCTCGAGGCCGGGATGCTAGCGGACCTAGCCCGACGAAGGCCCGTGTGCGCCCTTTATGGTCGCAGTCATGACGAGCCCCTTGGCGCCTGACGATCACATCGGCGATCGCGAGGCCTTCAGCGCCTTCCTGGCGCGTCTTCGTGCCGATTGCGCAGCCAACAGCCAACAGTGGGAGAACCCGACGCTGGACAGGTTCCTGGAAGCCCTGGAGGCCTGGGTCGCTGCGTCTCCGGGGTGGTACCGGAACTTCGGGCACGACCTGCCACCAGAAGGTGACTGGATGTTCTTCGCGCGTGCCCTGACTGCCGCTCGGATCTACGAATAGCCCTGGTAGGCACCGTGCCCCTTGCGTGCCCGACCGAGCGGCCACCGGCGGGGAACACCAGGGAACGGCAGTGAGCATCCCAGGAACGCGCAGGTCACTGTCTCTCCAGGGCAGCGCCCACCCGCGTACGCAATCTTCCAAAACCGGGCACAGCGAGCAGCCGAGATGCTCGCGGGGCGTCTTGATCCCGAAGATGATGCGTCCAGCGACGATCTCAGAATCCGCGACGTCGATGCTGACGGCGTTGAAGTCCACGGGCCGATCCAAGCTGACATCACCGGCTGACATCAATGCCACCGGACCACACAGAGACGAGCGCCCTCCCGGGCCGTCCTCGGGCCGTGGAAGGGCGCTCAGTGATGACCAACGCTGACAACTGCCGACAGCTCGGCAGCAGGTCAGGACGTTCATCGAGGCGGCGGCCGCACGTCACGGCCGCCCGTGATCAGTTGTGGCTGTGCAGGATCTCGTTCAGGCCGCCCCAGACCGCGTTGTTCGGGCGGGCCTCGACCGTGCCGGTGACCGAGTTGCGGCGGAAGAGGATGTTGGAGGCGCCGGAGAGCTCGCGGGCCTTGACGATCTGGCCGTCGGGCATGGTCACGCGGGTGCCCGCGGTGATGTAGAGGCCGGCCTCGACGACGCACTCGTCGCCGAGCGCGATGCCCACGCCCGCCTCGGCGCCGACCAGGCAGCGCTCGCCGATGGAGATGATCACATTGCCGCCGCCGGACAGCGTGCCCATGGTGGAGGCGCCGCCGCCGATGTCCGAGCCGTCGCCGACCACGACGCCGGCGGAGATGCGGCCCTCGACCATGGAGGTGCCGAGGGTGCCGGCGTTGAAGTTGACGAAGCCCTCGTGCATCACCGTGGTGCCCTCGGCGAGGTGCGCGCCGAGGCGGACCCGGTCGGCGTCGGCGATCCTCACGCCCTCGGGGGCGACGTAGTCCGTCATGCGCGGGAACTTGTCGATGGAGGTCACCTGGAGGTGCAGGCCCTCGGCGCGGGCGTTGAGCCGCACCTTCTCGATGTCGTCGACGGCGACCGGGCCGAGCGAGGTCCAGGCGACGTTGGCGAGGTGGCCGAAGATGCCGTCCAGGCTCTGGCCGTGCGGCTTGACCAGGCGGTGCGAGAGCAGGTGCAGACGCAGGTAGACGTCGTGCGCGTCGAGCGGCTTCTCGTCGAGCGAGGCGATGACCGTACGGACCGCGACCACCTCGACGCCCCGGCGGGCGTCCGGGCCGATCGCCGCGGCCGCGCCGCCGCCGAGCAGCTTCGCGGCCCGCTCGGCGGACAGCCGCTCGGTACCGGCCGGGCCGGGCTCGTCCGTCAGCTCGGGCGCGGGGTACCAGGTGTCGAGAACGGTGCCGTCGGAAGCGATCGTGGCAAGCCCGGCGGCCACGGCGCCGGTGGTGCGAAGAGCAGTCGTGTCGGTCATAGGGGAAACCTAACCGGCGCGGGGCCGGAGAGGCGAACCAGTGGGCCTGCGTCTCAGGTGGCGGGCGGCGGAGGGGCGGGGGGGCGTGGGCGTGTGCCTTGGAGCCGCCGGGGGCGGGTGGCGGAGCGGCCCGGTTGGTGGGCGCGCCCCAGAGCCGCCGAGCGACACACGCGAGGACCCGCCCAGGCCCCCAGGCCATGCGCGCGAGGACCCGCCCAGGCCACACGCGCGACGGCCGGGGCAGGCCACACGCGCGAGGACCCGCCCAGGCCACACGCGCGAGGGCCGGGGCAGGCCACGCGCGGCAAGCGCCTCGCCAGGTGACGGGCGCGAGGTTTCCGTCAGGTCGCGGGTACTGGGCGGACGGCACGCACGTGGCCGTCGGATGGCGGCACGAGCGCCGTGACCCGGCGGCCGCCGGGACCCGTCAGGCGCCGCCACACGCGCTGTGAAACGGCGGGGTGAAGGGACCTGCCTGTCAGACGCCACCACACCCGCTGTGACACGGCGGGGCGAAAGGACCCGTCAGACGCCACCACACCCGCTGTGACACGGCGGGGCGAAAGGACCCGTCAGGCGCCGGGTGGCAAGACCCCGCCAGGCTACGGGCACCGGCACACCGGCACACCGGCACACCGTCAGACGGCCGCCGCGTGCACGCCGCGATGTGAGGGTGTGGAAGCACGCCTCAGGCACCAGGCGCGGGCTCGGTCGCGGGTTCCGGGGTGGGGTGTCGGTCGCGTCGTCGGCCGTGCGCGGGTGTCCGGAGTCGGCCGGCCGCCAGCACCGCGCAACCGGCCGCCGCGCCGAAGGCCGTGCACAGCGGCCAGAGGAGTCCGGGCGCCGCGGCGTACAGCGCACCGCCGAGGGGTGCGGCCAGCACCATGCCGCTGATGGACACGCCGGCGTACAGGGACTGGAAGCGGCCCTGGACGTGCTCCGGTGCCTGGTCGGCGACGTAGGCGGTCGCGGTGGTCTTGTAGAGCAGCTCGCCCAGGGTGAGCAGCGTCATGGCGACGACGGCGGTGGTGGTCACGGCGCCGAGGAGCAGCGCGCCGAAGCCCGCGGCGACGAGGAGCAGCCCGCAGCCGACGACGGGCAGGGGCGAGCGGCGGCGCAGCGCGAGCGCGGTGGGCAGCTCCAGGCACAGCAGGACGCCGCCGTTGACGGCGAGCAGGGAACCGTACAGGCGGGTGTCCATGCCGTGGTCGGCGAGGAAGACCGGGAAGGTGGAGTACTGCTGCCGGTAGACGACGTCGATGACGACGATCGCCGCCAGCAGCACCAGCACGGCCGGCCGCGCCCGGAGCTGCGGCCACACGCCGCCCGCGTCATGGCCCTTGCGGACCCGCCGGATCCCGTGGGCGGGTACCACCCGGGCGGTCCAGCAGGCGAGACCGAGGCTGCCGAGCCCGTCGGCGACGTACAGCCAGTCGTAGGAGAACCGGGTGGCCACCAGTGCGCCGAGCACCGGGCCGACGGTGAACCCTCCGTTGGCCGCGGCCCGCACCACGGCGAACGCGGGACGGCGGGCCCCCTCGGGCACGATGGCCGCGACGAGTGCGGAGTTGGCGGCGCGCTGCACCCCGGAGGCGTACTCGCACAGGGGCAGGGTGAGGAACAGCGCGGTGGTCGGGAGCACCGGCACGGCGGCCAGCAGCAGTCCGGAGGTGGCGGCCGAGGCCAGCAGCACCCGCCGATGCCCGAGCCGGTCCCCGTACCAGCCGCCGGTGAAGTTGCCCGCGACGAGCCCCACTCCCCCGGCTCCGCTGAGCAGGCCCGCCTCGCCCACGCCGAGCCCGCGCGGCCCGGTCAGGTAGAGGAAGAGGTAGACGAATCCGACGCTCACCACCATGTTGACGAATGTTCCGGCGGCCAGCAGCCACACCGTGCGCGGTACTTCCCGCAGCGTCCGCACCCGTCCCCCTCCGTGCCCACACCCGCGACGAGTGAGTTCCTTTTGGGAACTGACTATGTCAGCATGGCAGCCTCGGGTCAACGTGCTGACGGACGAAGGGACGAGGGTCATGGCCCGCAGGACGAGCCTGGAGGACGCCACCTGCGCCATCGCGCAGGCCCTGGACGTCGTCGGCGACTGGTGGACCCTGCTGATCGTGCGCGACGCGGCGCGCGGCGTACGCCGCTTCGACGAGCTGCAGCGCGAACTCGGCCTGTCCCGCAAGGTGCTGACCGAGCGGCTGCGCCTCCTCGTCGAGGCGGACGTGCTCACCCGGGTGCCCTACCAGGAGCGGCCCGTGCGCCACGAGTACCACCTCACCGCCCGCGGTCGCGCCCTGCTGCCCGTCCTCGTCGCCCTCCAGGACTGGGGGGACGCCTGGATCCTGGGCGACGGCCGCACGACCGCGACGGCCGAGGAGGCCTCCGCGGAGGCCCGGCGGGTCCACGAACTGGCGGGAACCCGGATTCCCGAGCTGAAACTGCTGGACGACGAGGGGACGGCGCGCGACCCGGTCGCCGCGCACACCCCGTACACCGTCCTCTACTGCTTCCCCGGCGCCTACGCCCGCGCCGACGCCTACCCTCCGGGCTGGTCGGAGATCCCCGGGACCCCCGGCTGCACCCTGGAGTCCTGCACCTACCGCGACCGGCTCGCCGAGTTCGCCGCGGCCGGCGCCACGGTGCACGGTGTCTCCACCCAACGCCCGGACGAGCAGCGGGCGTTCGCGGCGAAGGAGCGGCTCGGCTTTCCGCTGCTGTCCGACGCCGACCTGTCCCTGATCGCCGCCCTGCGCCTGCCGACGTTCCGCGCGGCCGGCACCGGCCGTCTCAAGCGGCTCACCCTGGTCGTCGACCGCGAGCGTGTCGTACGGAGCGTGCAGTACCCGATCACGGACGTGGCGGGCAGTGTCGACGCGGCCCTCGAGACGGTCAGGCGTCTGAACCAGGGGGACCCTGACGAGGACGTTCCGGGCAAGGGCGAGCAGACGGACCCGGTGGAATGACCCGGGCGAGCACCTCGCGCGCGTAGTCCTCGTCGTACGGCGTGTCCGTGAGCAGTACCTGGAGGCAGATGCCGTCCATCAGTGCCACGAGCGCCTTCGCCGTCAGCGGGTCGGTGTGGTGGGCCAGGAGGGCGGCCAGGTCTTCGGCCCACTCGGCGGCCACGGGGCGCAGGGCGGGGCGGCGCAGGGCGGCGAGGTAGAGCTCGTACTCCAGCTCGACGCCGGTGCGGTCGCCCGCCAGCCACTCCCCCATCAGGCCGGCGAGGTCCGTGGCCAGGTCCGTGTGCGGGTCGGTCAGGCCGCCGCGGGTCGCGACCGCCTTGGCGAAGCCCTCTTCCGCCTGGCGCAGCGCGGCGACCAGGAGGTCGTCCAGGGTGGCGAAGTGATACGTCGTGGAGCCCAGTGGGACGTCGGCCTCCGCCGCGACCGAGCGGTGGCTCAGGCCGGCGATGCCCTGCCGTCCCACCACGCGGATCGCCGCGTCGATGATCCGCTGCCGGCGTTCGGGGTCGTAGCGGCGGGCCATCAGTGGGCCCCGCCCAGGTTCAGCACCACCACTCCGCCGATGATCAGCACGATTCCGGCGACCTTGGCCGTGCTCAGGCCCTCCCCGAAGAGGACCAGGCCGAGCGCGGCGACGGCCGCCGTGCCGATTCCGGCCCAGATGGCGTAGGCCGTGCCGATGGCGACGCTCTTGAGGGTCTGGGCCAGCAGGAAGAAGGACAGGACGTAGCCGACGAGGGTGACCAGGGACGGTCCGAGTCTGCTGAAGCCGTCGCTGTACTTCATGGCCGTCGTGGCGGCGACTTCGGCGGTGATGGCGCCCGCGAGCATCACATATCCCATGGCGGGAGCCTAGCGAGGGTTGTGTACGAGCGTACATATCGGTGGGACGAAAAACGGCCAGGTCCGTGCGGACCTCGCCGTTCTCGTGTGTCGGACGTCGAGTCTCCGTCGGACGTCGGAGTCCCGTCAGACGTTGAAGCCGAGCGCGCGCAGCTGCTCGCGGCCGTCGTCGGTGATCTTGTCGGGGCCCCACGGCGGCATCCAGACCCAGTTGATGCGCAGCTCGTTGACGAGGCCCTCCGTGGCGGACTTGGCCTGGTCCTCGATGACGTCCGTCAGCGGGCAGGCCGCCGACGTCAGGGTCATGTCGACGGTCGCGATGTTCGACTCGTCGATGTGGATGCCGTAGATCAGGCCGAGGTTGACGACGTCGATGCCCAGCTCCGGGTCGACGACGTCCATCAGGGCCTCGCGGAGTTCCTCCTCCGAGACCGGCTTCAGTTCTGCGGTGTCGGTCATGCCGTCTTCCTTTCGGCGCCGTCCAGAGCCTGGGCCGTCGCGTCCTTCCAGGCCATCCAGCTCAGCAGAGCGCACTTGACCCGGGCCGGGTACTTGGACACCCCGGCGAACGCGACCGCGTCCTCCAGGACGTCCTCCATCGCGTCGTCGGGCTCGATCCTGCCCTTGGACTGCATCAGCTCCAGGAAGGTCTCCTGGATCCTCTGCGCCTCGGCGAGCTCCTTGCCGACGAGGAGCTCGTTGAGCACCGAGGCCGAGGCCTGGCTGATGGAGCAGCCCTGGCCCTCGTACGAGACGTCCTTGATCGTCGTGCCGTCGTACTTCACGCGAAGGGTGATCTCGTCGCCGCACGTCGGGTTCACGTGGTGCACCTCGGCGTCGCCGTCCCGAAGACCACGCCCGTGCGGGTTCTTGTAGTGGTCCAGGATGACGTCCTGGTACATGGAGTCCAGCTTCATGCGATCGCTCGTCCGTCCCGTCAGCCGAAGAAGTTCCGTACGTGCTCCAGGCCGTCGACCAGTGCGTCGATCTCGGCCGGCGTGGAGTACAGATAGAACGACGCTCGCGTGGTCGCAGGAATTCCGTAGCGCAGGCACACCGGGCGGGCGCAGTGGTGGCCGACCCGGACCGCGATGCCCTGCTCGTCGAGGACCTGGCCCACGTCGTGCGGGTGGATGTCGCCCAGGGTGAAGGAGATCGCGGCCCCCCGGTCCTCGGCCGTGGTCGGGCCGATGATCCTCAGGTCCGGGACCTCCGCCAGGCGCTTGACCGCGTACTCGGTGAGCGCGTGCTCATGGGCGAGGATCTTGTCCATGCCGATGGCGTTGAGGTAGTCGATCGCCGCGCCCAGACCGACCGCCTGCGCGATCGGCGGGGTGCCCGCCTCGAACTTGTGCGGGGCGGGGGCGTACGTCGACGAGTGCATCGACACCGTCTCGATCATCTCGCCGCCGCCCAGGAAGGGCGGCAGGTCCTCCAGGAGTTCCTGGCGGCCCCACAGCACGCCGATGCCCGTCGGGCCGCACATCTTGTGGCCGGTGAAGGCCACGAAGTCGGCCTGGAGCGCCTGCACGTCCAGCGGCATGTGCGGGGCGGCCTGCGAGGCGTCGACGCAGACCAGCGCGCCGACCTCCTGGGCGCGGCGCACTATCGCCTCGACCGGGTTGACGGTGCCGAGGATGTTGGACACCAGCACGAAGGAGACGATCTTCGTCTTCTCCGTGATGACCTCGTCGATGCGGGACAGGTCGAGCCGACCGTCGTCCGTGAGGCCGAACCACTTCAGCTTCGCGCCCGTGCGCTGCGCCAGCAGCTGCCAGGGCACGATGTTGGAGTGGTGCTCCATCTCGGTGATGACGATCTCGGTGTCGGAGTCCACCCGGTAGGGCTCGTCGGCCCAGCCGAGCATGTTCGCCACGAGGTTGAGCGACTCGGAGGCGTTCTTGGTGAAGATCACCTCGTCGCGGCTGGGCGCGTTGATGAACGCGGCGACCTTGTCGCGCGCGCCCTCGTACAGCGCCGTGGCCTCCTCGGCGAGCACGTGCACACCGCGGTGGACATTGGCGTTGTAGCGCTCGTAGTACTCGCTCAGGGCGTCCAGCACCTGGCGCGGCTTCTGCGAGGTCGCCGCGTTGTCCAGGTACACGAGCTTCCTGTCGTCGTGGACCAGCCGGTCCAGGACGGGGAAGTCCTTACGGATCGCCTCGGTGTCGAGGAGGCCCGGCAGCTGTGTCACTCGGATGCGCCACCCTTCGTGTGGACTACGTCCTGCTTCGCATAAGCCTCGTAGCCCTCGCTCTCCAGCTTGTCCGCGAGCTCGGGGCCGCCGGACTCGACGATGCGGCCGCCGGCGAACACGTGGACGTGGTCGGGCTTGATGTAGCGCAGGATGCGCGTGTAGTGCGTGATCAGCAGCGTGCCGACCTCGCCGGTCTCGCGGACGCGGTTCACGCCCTCGGAGACGATCCGCAGGGCGTCGACGTCCAGGCCGGAGTCCGTCTCGTCGAGGACCGCGATCTTCGGCTTGAGCAGCTCGAGCTGGAGGATCTCGTGGCGCTTCTTCTCACCGCCGGAGAAGCCCTCGTTGACGTTGCGCTCGGCGAAGGAGGGGTCCATGTGGAGCCGCTCCATGGTCTCCTTGACCTCCTTCACCCAGGTGCGCAGCTTGGGGGCCTCGCCGCGGATCGCGGTGGCGGAGGTGCGCAGGAAGTTGGAGACGGAGACGCCGGGAACCTCGACCGGGTACTGCATCGCCAGGAACAGGCCCGCGCGGGCGCGCTCGTCGACGGACATCTCCAGGACGTCCTCGCCGTCGAGCAGCACGGTGCCGCCGGTGATCGTGTACTTCGGGTGACCCGCGAGCGAGTAGGCGAGGGTCGACTTGCCGGAGCCGTTGGGGCCCATGATGGCGTGCGTCTCGCCCTGCTTCACGGTCAGGTCGACGCCCTTGAGGATCTCCTTCGTGGCGTTGTCGGCCTCGACGGTGACGTGCAGGTCTCGGATTTCAAGCGTTGCCATGGGTGCCTCAGGACTCCTGGGTGAGGGAGACGAGAACGTCGTCCCCTTCGATCTTGACGGGGTATACGGGGACGGGGCGCGTCGCGGGCAGGGCGTCCGGCTTGCCGGAGCGGAGGTCGAAGCGCGAGCCGTGCAGCCAGCACTCGATGTGGCAGTCGTCGACCTCGCCCTCGGCGAGCGAGACGTTCGCGTGCGAGCAGATGTCGTGGATGGCGAACACCTCGCCCTCGGTCCTGACGACCGAGATCGGTGTGCCGTCGATCTCCACCCGCTTGGGGGTGTCGTCCTCCAGCTCGCTCAGCCCGCAGACGCGTACGAAGGCGGCGCTCATCCGACCGACGCCTCCAGCTCTTCCTCGATCTTGGCGAGCAGGCGCTCCTCGATGTCCGTGACACCGATCTGCTGGACCAGTTCGGCGAAGAAGCCGCGGACCACCAGGCGGCGGGCCTCGTGCTCCGGGATGCCGCGGGCCATCAGGTAGAAGAGCTGCTCGTCGTCGAAGCGGCCGGTGGCGGAGGCGTGTCCGGCGCCGACGATCTCGCCGGTCTCGATCTCCAGGTTCGGCACGGAGTCGACCCGGGCGCCGTCGGTCAGCACCAGGTTGCGGTTCATCTCGTACGTGTCCGTGCCCTCGGCGCCGGCCTCGATGAGCACGTCACCGATCCACACGGCGTGCGCGGCGTCGCCCTGGAGCGCGCCCTTGTAGGCGACGTTCGACTTGCAGTGCGGGGTGTTGTGGGTGACCAGCAGGCGGTGCTCCTGGTGCTGCCCGGCGTCGGTGAAGTACAGGCCGTACAGCTCGGCCTCGGCGCCGGTGCCGGCGTAGGTCACGCGCGGGTTCAGCCGGACCAGGTCGCCGCCGAAGGTGACCACGACCGACTTGAAGGAGGCGTCCCGGCCGACCAGCGCGTTGTGCTGGGCGACGTGGACGGCCTTCTCCTCCCAGTCCTGCACGGAGACGACGGTCAGCTTGGCGCCGTCACCCAGGACGTAGTCGACGTTGGCGGCGAGCACCGCGTCACCGGTGTGGTCGATGACGACGACGGCCTCGGCGAAGGCCCCGAGCTCGATGACCTGGTGACCGTAGGCGACGCCGCCCTCGCCGTGCACGGCGACGCGGATCGGCTCGGTGAGGACGGTCTCCTTGGGGACGGTCACGACGGAGGCCTGCTCGAAGGCGGAGTAGGCCTGGGCGGCGACGCGGTCCACCGGCGTGCCGGCCCGGCCGAGCCGGGCGTCGTCGCGGCCGACGGTCTCGACGGTGACGCCCTCGGGAGCCTGGACGTCCACCTTCACCCCGGTGCCGGTCGCGGTGGCGGTGCCGTCGTGCAGACCGCGCAGCCGCTCCAGCGGGGTGAACCGCCACTCCTCCTCGCGGCCGTGCGGGACCGGGAAGTCCGCCACGTCGAAGGACGGGGGCGCGCTCATGCGCGTGGCGACGGTCGACTCGGCGGCGACCGCGATCGAGCCCGCGGTGGTGGAACCCACGGGGATGTTCTGGGCCTCGGCCATGGCTGTCGTATTGCTCGCTTTCCGTTGCGTAAGGGCTTGACGGGGGTCCTGCGGCGGCGGTCAGCCGACCGCGCCCTCCATCTGCAGCTCGATCAGCCGGTTGAGCTCGAGCGCGTACTCCATGGGCAGCTCCTTGGCGATCGGCTCGACGAAGCCGCGCACGATCATCGCCATCGCCTCGTCCTCGCTCAGGCCGCGGCTCATCAGGTAGAAGAGCTGGTCCTCGGAGACCTTGGAGACCGTGGCCTCGTGGCCCATGGACACGTCGTCCTCGCGGACGTCGACGTACGGGTAGGTGTCCGACCGGGAGATGGTGTCGACCAGCAGCGCGTCGCACAGCACGTTCGACTTCGACCCGGCGGCGCCCTCGCCGATCTCGATCAGGCCGCGGTAGGACGTACGGCCGCCGCCGCGCGCCACGGACTTCGAGACGATGTTGGACGACGTGTTCGGCGCCATGTGGACCATCTTGGCGCCCGCGTCCTGGTGCTGGCCCTCGCCGGCGAAGGCGATGGACAGGGTCTCGCCCTTGGCGTGCTCGCCCATCAGGTAGACGGCCGGGTACTTCATCGTCACCTTGGAGCCGATGTTGCCGTCGACCCACTCCATGGTCGCGCCCTCGTAGGCCACGGCACGCTTGGTGACCAGGTTGTAGACGTTGTTCGACCAGTTCTGGATGGTCGTGTAGCGGCAGCGGGCGTTCTTCTTGACGATGATCTCGACGACGGCGCTGTGGAGGGAGTCGCTCTTGTAGATCGGAGCGGTGCAGCCCTCGACGTAGTGCACGTAGGCGCCCTCGTCGACGATGATCAGGGTCCGCTCGAACTGGCCCATGTTCTCGGTGTTGATCCGGAAGTAGGCCTGGAGCGGGATCTCCACGTGGACGCCCGGCGGCACGTAGATGAAGGAGCCGCCGGACCACACGGCGGTGTTCAGCGCGGCGAACTTGTTGTCACCGGCCGGGATGACCGTGCCGAAGTACTCCTTGAAGAGCTCCGGGTGCTCCTTCAGCGCGGTGTCGGTGTCCAGGAAGATGACGCCCTGCTCCTCCAGGTCCTCGCGGATCTGGTGGTAGACGACCTCCGACTCGTACTGCGCCGCGACACCGGCCACGAGGCGCTGCTTCTCCGCCTCGGGGATGCCCAGCTTGTCGTAGGTGTTCTTGATGTCCTCGGGCAGGTCCTCCCAGGACTCCGCCTGCTTCTCCGTGGAGCGCACGAAGTACTTGATGTTGTCGAAGTCGATCCCCGACAGGTCCGAGCCCCAGTTCGGCATGGGCTTCTTCTCGAAGAGCCGGAGGCCCTTGAGGCGGAGCTTGGTCATCCACTCCGGCTCGGACTTCTTCCCGGAGATGTCCTTGACGACCTCCTCGTCCAGACCGCGCCTGGCAGCGGCACCGGCCTCGTCGGAGTCGGCCCAGCCGTATTCGTACTTGCCCAGGCCCTCGAGTTCGGGGTGAGCAGTCTCCGTGGGGAGAGTCATGCGGGGTTCCTCCCGGCCGTGCTTGCAGATGCGTCGTCAGTGGAAATCTGGGGGATGAACGTCGTACAGACGCCGTCGCCGTGGGCGATGGTCGCCAGTCGCTGGACGTGGGTTCCCAGCAGCTCGGCGAAGATCTCCGTCTCCGCCTCGCACAGCTGCGGGAACTGTTCCGCGACATGCGCCACCGGGCAGTGGTGCTGGCAGAGCTGCTCGCCCGTGTGCGGGAGGGGCGCGCTGCGCGCCGTAGCAGCGTACCCGTCCCGGCTCAGCGCCTTGGCCAGTGCTTCGGCCCGCTTGTCGGGGCTGACACCCTCGATCGCCTTGCGGTACGCGCTCGCCTGCGCGGCGATCCGGGCCCGGGCGAACGCGGCGACGGCCTTCTGCCCGCCCTCTCGCTCGGCGATCCAGCGCAGCGCGTCCGCGGCGAGCGCGTCGTACGACTGGTCGAAGGCGTCCCGGCCGCAGTCGGTGAGCGCGAAGACCTTGGCGGGCCGGCCGCGTGTCCGCGCCCCGTACACCCGCTGCTCGCGCGCCTCCACCACGTCGTCGGCGACCAGGGCGTCCAGATGGCGCCGCACGGCCGCCTGGGTGAGCCCGAGCCGGCCGGCCAGCTCGGCGACGGTCGACGGGCCGTGGTCCAGGATGGACCGCGCGACCCGGTTGCGCGTGGAACGATCCGAGCGCATCCCGGCCGCGAGCTCCTCCTGAGGGGTCCCCGTGGGGGTCTCCCGAGCCTCGCCGACGTTTTTCACAACGCCATTGTTGCGTAATTCCCGAGAGCCTGACAAGCGACCCTGGTCCGAGCGGACGGTGCCCTGCGTCACTTAGGCAAACCTAATCCGACCTGCGGAAACGGTGACCGGCCGATCGGACCGGTGACTCCGCCCGGCACCGTGCACCACACTGCCGGACCACGCCCACACCCCCCGTGACCGGCCCTCTTGCCACCCGGACCATGATCATTGAGCAGGCGCGCGCTCGGTGTCCGCCCCGGCGAGACCCTCCTCGTCCGTCCCTCCCTCGGTTCGCCCGAACGGGTCTGCGGCGGCGCCGTCGCGCAGATCGTGGACGGCCACGCCGCCGACTGCCGGCTCGGCGAGCGGAGCCGGCTCGCCCGGCTGGAGGCCGCCGGGGCCCGCGTGCTGCTGCTGGAAGGTGGTGAGCGAGGTGACCATCACCTTCGAACGCTTCGACGAACTCGGGCACGACTTCGAACGGGACCGTCCGGTGGCACGCGGGACGGTGGGCACGGCGGGGGCGCGTCCGTTCCCGCCGGCGGACGCGGTGGCGTACGCCGGGCGCCGGCTTCCGGCGCACCGCCCCCGTGAGGAGGACTTCCCGCACCCGGCCGCCTGATCCGTCCGGCGCGTCCCTAGACTCTGGACCCATGCGAAGTGAGCCCGCCCGCCCGTCTCCCGACCACCACCCCTCAGGGAGCCGCCTCGCGTCGCACCCGGTCGTCGAGGTCCGGTCCCTGGTGAAGCGGTACGGCACGAAGACCGCGGTGGACGGCCTCGACCTGGTGGCCCGGGCGGGTGTGACCGCCGTACTCGGTCCCAACGGCGCGGGCAAGACGACCACGGTCGAGACCTGCGAGGGGTACCGGAAGCCGGACTCCGGCACGGTGCGCGTCCTCGGCCTCGACCCGGTCAGGCAGTCCGCCGAGCTGCGGCCCCGGATCGGCGTCATGCTCCAGTCCGGAGGCGTCTACTCCGGCGCACGGGCCGACGAGATGCTGCGGCACGTCGCCAAGCTGCACGCCCACCCGCTGGACGTGGACGAGCTGATCGAGCGCCTGGGCCTGGGCAGCTGCGGGCGCACCGGCTACCGGCGGCTGTCCGGCGGGCAGCAGCAGCGGCTCGCGCTCGCGATGGCCGTGGTCGGCCGGCCCGAGCTCGTCTTCCTAGACGAGCCGACCGCCGGACTCGACCCGCAGGCCCGCCGCGCCACCTGGGACCTGGTGCGCGACCTGCGTGCCGACGGGGTGTCCGTGATCCTCACCACGCACTACATGGAGGAGGCCGAGCAGCTCGCCGACGACGTGGCCGTCATCGACGCCGGCCGGGTCATCGCCCAGGGCTCCCCGGAGGAGCTGTGCCGCGGCGGCGCGGAGAACACCCTGCGCTTCACCGGCCGGCCCGGCCTGGACGTCGCCTCCCTCCTCAAGGCGCTGCCCGCCGACAGCACCGCCGCCGAGCTGACGCCGGGCTCGTACCGGGTCGTCGGCAAGGTCGACCCCCAGCTGCTCGCCACGGTCACGTCGTGGTGCGCGCAGCACGGGGTGATGCCGGAGAAGATCTCCGTCGAACGGCACACCCTGGAGGACGTGTTTCTGGAGCTGACCGGCAAGGAGCTGCGCTCGTGACCACCACCACCGGCACGTCCGCCGGCACCCCCGCCGGAACGCCCACCGGCACCTACGCCCCACGCCCCGGCGCCGCCCCGCTCCCCCGCATGATCGCGGCGCAGGCGGCGCTGGAGACGAAGATGCTGCTGCGCAACGGCGAGCAGCTGCTGCTGACCGTCGTGATCCCGACGCTGCTGCTGGTGCTGTTCGGCTCCGTGGACATCGTGGACACCGGCGCCGGCGAGGCCGTGGACTTCCTCACACCCGGCATCCTCGCCCTCGCCGTGATGTCGACGGCGTTCACCGGCCAGGCCATCGCCACGGGCTTCGAGCGGCGCTACGGCGTCCTGAAGCGGCTGGCCTCCTCGCCGCTGCCCCGGTGGGGTCTGATGACCGCCAAGACGGCGTCGGTGCTGGTCACGGAGGTCCTCCAGGTCCTCCTGCTGACCGTGATCGCCTTCGCGCTGGGCTGGTCCCCGCACGGCGACCCCTTCGCCGTCCTGCTCCTGCTGGTCCTCGGCACGGCCGCGTTCTCGGGGCTCGGCCTGCTGATGGCGGGCACGCTCAAGGCCGAGGCGACGCTGGCCGCCGCCAACCTGGTCTTCCTGCTGCTGCTCGTCGGCGGCGGCGTGATCGTGCCGCTGGAGAAGTTCGGGCCTGCCGCGCAGCACGTGCTCGGCCTGCTGCCGATCTCCGCCCTCTCGGACGGCCTCAGGGACGTGCTCCAGCACGGCGCCGGGATGCCGTGGGGCGACCTGGGGATCCTCGCCGTGTGGGCGGTCGTGGGGCTGGCCGCCGCCGGAAAGCTCTTCCGCTGGGAGTAGGACCGGGAGGCATCCGATGGACCCTCGTGAAAGCGTGCACAAGCGGCGCCCTACGATGGACCGCGTGCCAAAGCTGACCCGCGACGACGCCCTGTCCGTCGTGCGCAACCCGCTCGCCTTCATCGCCGAACGCTGGAGCCCGCACCCGCGGACCGTCCAGCGGGCGGCCCTCGCCGCGCTCGCCATGGCGGTCGTCATCGTCGTCACCGGCGGCGCCGTCCGCCTGACCGGCTCGGGTCTGGGCTGCCCCACCTGGCCCACCTGCACGGACGACTCGCTGACCACCACCCGGGCCATGGGCTTCCACGGTGTGATCGAGTTCGGCAACCGCATGCTGACGTACGTGCTGTGCGCCGCCGTCGGCTGGGCGATCATCGCCGCCCGCTCGCAGAAGCCGTGGCGGCACAGCCTGACCCGGCAGGGCTGGTGGCAGTTCTGGATCGTCATGGGCAACGCGGTGCTCGGCGGCATCGTGGTCCTCGTCGGCCTGAACCCCTACACCGTGGCGGCCCACTTCCTGCTGTCCACGGCGCTGATCACGGTCGCCACGGTGATGTGGCAGCGCTCCCGCGAGGGTGACACGGCACCGCGTCCGCTGGTCGGCAGGGCGGTGCAGCAGCTGGTGTGGTTCCTGGTCGCGGCGAGCGGCCTGCTGATCGCCGTGGGCACGGTGGTGACCGGGGCGGGTCCGCACGCGGGCGACTCCAAGGAGGTGGCCCGCATCCCGATCGACTGGGAGACGGTCGCCAAGTTGCACGCGGTGCTGGCCTGGATCGTGGTGACGCTGACGTTCGCGCTGTGGTTCGTGCTGAAGGCCGTGGACGCGCCGAAGGGGCCGCTGGACCGCACCCGGGACCTGTTCATCGTGCTTCTGTGCCAGGGTGCGGTGGGCTACATCCAGTACTTCACCCACCTCCCCGAGGCCCTGGTCGGTCTCCACATGCTGGGCTCGTGCCTGATGTGGATCGGGGTGCTGCGGGTGCTGCTGTCGCTGCGCGAGCGGCCCGAGACGGTGACCGACCTCCAGGAGCAGCCCGCCGGGGCCGCCTCCCTGGCCAAGGCGTAGGGCCCCGGCCCGAGGCCCTGAGGCCCCTGCCCCGCCCTCGCGCGGGGCAGGGCAGGAGCGGGCCGGGCGCCTTGAGGGGTCGCTCCGGTCACTCCAGCCCGTACACCCGCCGCGCGTTCCCCGCCGCCACCAGCCCCGCGACCCGCTGCGCGTCGTCCGGCGACCAGGCACCCTCCGCGACCCAGGAGCCGAGCACCCTCGCCAGCGCCTCGCGGAACAGACGCGCCCCCACCACGTGCAGCTCGGGCAGTCCATGGGCGCCGCTGGAGAAGAGGATCTTGCCGAAGGGGGCGAGTTCCAGGATCTCGGCGAGGATCGTGGCGGCCCGGGCCCCGGTGCGCACCAGGGCGGCGCCCGAGTCGGCGTACACATGCGGGAAGACGCCGGCCAGGTGGGCGGCGTGGCGGTGGTAGGGGTAGCCGTGCAGCAGGACGAGGTCCGTGCCCAGGCCCGCCGTCGCCCGTACGAAGTCCGTGAGCAGCACCGGATCGGTGCGGTCGATGCGCAGGCCCGGCTCGCCGAGGCCCGCGTGCAGCTGGAGGGGCCGCCCGGAGGCCACCGCGATCCACAGCAGATGGCGCAGCAGCACCGGATCGCTCAGCTCCCCGCCGACCCGCCGCCCGGCCAGCCAGCGGCCCGCGGCGCCCCGCACCTCCCCCGGTCCGGGCGGCTCGGGCGCGAGCGCCAGACCGTGCCGTACGCCCGCCACGGAGGTGAAGGCGACGGCGTGCGCGGCGGCGCCGTGCACCGACTCGGCGAGGTTGGCGAGGAAGGACTCGACGGTGCCGGAGGTGTCGGCGACCTGCTCGGCGAGGAGTTCCAGGCGCACGATCTCATGCGCGGCGGCGCCTCCCGCCGAGGCCATCTCGCCCGGGCCGGTGAGGTCACCGGGCAGCCCGGTGTCGACGAGGTACGTCGTGATGCCGCTGCCGCGCAGCAGTCTGCGGCCTGCCTCCAGGACGCCCAGTTCCCGGCGCCGGGCGAGATAGCGGGCGGGCGCGCAGTGCGGCTCCAGGCCGAGCAGCGGGGGGCACCAGCGGCGTACGGCGAAGCCGGTCTGGGTGTCGAAGAGGGTGGTGCCGGGCGCGGGCGGGCCCTCGGTCCGGGCCAACTGGGCCTCGAAGGTGCCGAGGCCCAGCTCCGTTCTCAGTACGCCGTGGCAGTACTGGTCCACGAGGGACGGCGTCTCGATCATCCGGTTCTCCCGTGGGTGGACCACTTCCTCCACGGGGCCTAACGGGTGAACCGGCTCTCAGGTGTTGCTCGCCCGGCGTCCTTGTTCAGCGGTTGGTCGAGCCGCGTTCAGCGGTTGCTCGGGCCGCCCAGCTGGATGCCCGCCATGCGGGACCACTCGTAGGGGCCCGTCCTCACCTTGGCGGCGAACTCGCCGTCGAACGACTCGTGGACGGTGATCCCGGACTTCCGCACGGCCTCCTCGGCGATGGCGTACGTGGGGGCCACGATGTCGCCCCAGGCGCCGTCCTCGCCGACGAGGACGATCCGGGCGCCGCGCTGCCCGATGTACGCGACCTGGCCCTCGGCGCCGCCGTGGGCCTTGGAGAAGGAACCGATCCGCTGGGCGAGGCGGGTCGCCTTGCGCCCGGCCTTGGGGTCAACCGGGTCAACCTGCTGCGTGTCTGCCATGGCAGGAGCCTACCGACGGGTAGATCGAACGGCGACGGGCGGGGTGCGTGGCCTTGACCACGCACCCCGCCCGTCACAGGCGAGTCGTCTCAGCGCAGGAAGGGGTCCACCGCGACCGCGACGAAGAGGATCGACACGTAGGTGATCGACCAGTGGAACAGCCGCATCTCCTTCAGCTTCGCGCCGGTCGCCTCGGCCTTGGCCCGGTTCTGCAGCCCGTGCGCCTCCCAGAGCCAGAAGCCGCCCGCCGCGAGCGCGACCACCGTGTAGAACCAGCCCGTGTAGCCGAGCGGGGTCAGGAGCAGGGAGACAAGGACCATCACCCAGCTGTAGATGACGATCTGCCGGGCGACCACCTTGTTGGAGGCGATGACCGGAAGCATCGGCACACCCACGCGCGCGTAGTCCTCCTTGACCTTCATGGACAGCGGCCAGTAGTGCGGCGGCGTCCAGAAGAACATCACGAGGAAGAGGACGACCGGCGCCCACGACATGGAGTTCGTGACGGACGACCAGCCGATGAGCACCGGCAGGCAGCCGGCGATGCCGCCCCAGACGATGTTCTGCGACGTGCGCCGCTTGAGGATCATCGTGTAGACGACGACGTAGAAGAGGAGCGCTCCGAGCGACAGCCACGCCGACAGCCAGTTGACGGTGAGGCCGAACAGCAGCGTCGAGACGACCGCGAGGGTGATGCCGAAGACCAGGCACTCGCGGGGGCTGACCATCCCGGTGACCAGCGGGCGCTGCGAGGTGCGGTCCATGAGCGCGTCGATGTCGCGGTCGATGTACATGTTCAGCGCGTTGGCGCCGCCCGCGGACAGGTAGCCGCCGACGCAGGTCAGCAGCACCAGCTTGAGGTCGGGCACGCCCTGCTGTGCCAGGAACATCACCGGAACGGTGGTGATGAGCAGCAGCTCGATGATCCGCGGCTTCGTCAGAGCCACGAACGCCTTGATCCGGGCCCCGAACGGCCTGCGGCTCGGGCTCTGGCTCGCACCGAGCACACCCGCTGGACGGGATTCGACGGCCGTCACGCACACCCCTGACAGAGACATCCCAGCGAACCCACCCCGTGAACTCCGGCAAGGCTCGCGCGTACCACGCCACTGTAGACGTTGCCCAGACCCCGGCCTTCGCGGGGGTCGGGTCGTGTTGGCCGGGGCCCCGGCGACGGGCCCCGCGGCGGGTGGGCGGCTCTCCGCAACGGCGCCGCGGGTGGACCCACCGGTACGGCGACCGGAACGCGACCGGAACGGCGATGCGAGCGGACCTGCCGGAACGGCGACCGAGGCGACGGGTGGGCGGTCTTTCGCAATAGTGAAGGGAACAGTCTTTCGGAACACCTTCCACATGGGCTTCGGACACCTTCCAGCATCCCTCCCGACACCCTTCCGGCCCCTCTCCCCACAGCCTTCCGGCCCCTCTCCCGACGCCCTTCCGACACTCTTCCGACACCCTTCCGACGGGCGCGCGGCAGCTCGATTGAGCGATCGGATGAGCGGCTTCGTATTCAGTTGCCGAATATGGTTCCGGCCAGTCGGGAGGCGGATTTCGAAGAGTCCCGGCAGTCTGGAATGACTCGAAAAAATGCACGTCCTTACGGGGGTAGGCTCAGCAACGGCCGGCCGACGCGAGAAACGCCGGCAGCCGGTGCGCGCTCACGTGTGCCGGCATCCGACATGTGGAGAGGAGCCCTGACCCAGGGTGAGCACCAAGCCGACCACCACAGACCTCGAGTGGACCGAGTTGGACCAGCGTGCGGTGGACACCGCGCGCGTCCTGGCCGCCGATGCCGTACAGAAGGTCGGCAACGGCCATCCCGGTACGGCGATGAGCCTGGCTCCTGCCGCCTACACCCTGTTCCAGAAGGTGATGCGGCACGACCCGGCGGATCCGCAGTGGGTGGGGCGCGACCGTTTCGTGCTGTCCGCCGGCCACTCCTCGCTGACCCTCTACACCCAGCTGTACCTGGCCGGCTTCGGCCTGGAGCTGGACGACCTGAAGGCCTTCCGCACCTGGGGATCCAAGACCCCCGGTCACCCGGAGTACGGGCACACGGCGGGCGTGGAGACCACGACCGGCCCGCTGGGGCAGGGCGTGGCGAACGCGGTGGGCATGGCGATGGCCGCCCGCTACGAGCGCGGCCTGTTCGACCCCGAGGCCCCCGCGGGCGAGTCCCCGTTCGACCACTACATCTACTGCATCGCCGGTGACGGATGTCTCCAGGAGGGCATCTCGGCCGAGGCGTCCTCGCTGGCGGGCCACCAGAAGCTGGGCAACCTGATCCTGCTGTGGGACGACAACCACATCTCGATCGAGGGCGACACCGAGACGGCCGTCTCCGAGGACACCGTCAAGCGCTACGAGGCCTACGGCTGGCACGTACAGCGCGTGGAGCCCAAGGCGGACGGCGATCTGGACCCGCAGGCGATCCACGAGGCGATCCAGAAGGCCAAGGCCGTCACCGACCGGCCGTCCTTCATCGCGATGCGCTCGATCATCGCCTGGCCGGCCCCGAACGCCCAGAACACCGAGGCCGCGCACGGCTCGGCGCTCGGCGAGGACGAGGTCGCCGCCACCAAGCGCGTCCTGGGCTTCGACCCCGAGCAGCACTTCGAGGTCGCGGACGAGGTCATCGGCCACACCCGCCAGGCCCTTCAGCGCGGCCGGCAGGCGAAGGCCGAGTGGGAGAAGTCCTTCCAGGCCTGGCGCGAGGCGAACGCCGAGCGGGCCGCCGAGTTCGACCGCATCGCGAAGGGCGAGCTGCCGACGGGCTGGGACGAGAAGATCCCGGTGTTCGAGGCCGGCAAGGGCGTGGCCACGCGTGCCGCGTCCGGCAAGGTGCTCCAGGCCCTCGGCGAGGTGATCCCGGAGCTGTGGGGCGGCTCGGCCGACCTGGCCGGTTCGAACAACACCACGATCGACAAGACGTCGTCGTTCCTGCCCGAGGGCAACCCGCTGCCCGAGGCGGACCCGTACGGCCGCACCATCCACTTCGGCATCCGCGAGCACTCGATGGGCGCGGAGCTGAACGGCATCACGCTGCACGGCAACACCCGCGTCTACGGCGGCACCTTCCTGGTGTTCTCCGACTACATGCGCAACGCCGTGCGCCTGTCGGCGCTGATGCACCTGCCGGTGACGTACGTGTGGACGCACGACTCCATCGGCCTGGGCGAGGACGGCCCCACCCACCAGCCGGTCGAGCACCTGGCCTCGCTGCGCGCCATCCCGGGCCT